>JAJQES010000194.1 GCA_021201565.1 Tannerellaceae bacterium | reverse complement strand
TGATATAATAGAGGAATATAAAAGTTTCTCTTATGACTCCGCTCTGGTATATGTGGACCGGAACCTGCATGTCGCCCGTAAAAAGATAAACCGTGAATGTGAGATCCGTACGCTTTTCCAGTATGCTTTTATTTTGTCTTCTTCCGGTTTATTCCGGGAGGCAGAGATCGTTATGAATCAGATTCCCCGCGAGGAGTTAACACCGGAGTTAATGATTGAGTATTTCAAAAGTTACCTGACGTTTTATTCAAATCTTACTGCTTATCTGAATGATGAACGTTTCTCACAGGAATACTATCCTTTGATCAATAACCTGATTGATTCGGTTTATTATTATCTGCCGGAGAGTACTCCCGATAAAATATATTATCTGGCTTTGATTGAGGAACGGAGTGGAAATACGGAGTATGCCATAGAATTAACAGAAAAGTATGTCAGAAACCTACATCCCGATGCGCATGAATATGCTAAAGTCAATTTTTATCTGGCCGGTCTGTATCATCAATTGGGAAATACGGACCGGTGGATTACACATGTGATCCGTGCCGCAATCGCAGATACAAAAGATGCCATTACTGAAAACCTGGCTTTGCTGACCTTAGCCAGCTGGCTCTATGAGCAAAAAGATATTGAGCGGGCGTATGGCTATATCCAGGCGGCTTTGCTGGATGCTAATTTTTATAATGCCCGTTTTCGTAATTTACAGATCTCCCGGACTCTTCCGATTATAAATGAAGCTTACCAGAAGTACCAGCAGCAACAGAGCCGGCAGATGAAATGGGCACTTATCTTTACTTCTACTTTTTTCTTTCTGTTGTTGGTTGCTGTTCTCTATCTTATCAAACAGACACGTATTTTACGTGAAATGCGTCAGGAGTTAAGGGAATCGAATGAGCATCTGGAGGAGGTGAATGAGCAATTGAATACAGTCAATCTGGAACTTTCGGAAGCCAACCGGGTAAAAGAGGAGTATATCGGGCATTTTATGGATCTTTATTCCGGTTATATTGCTAAAATGGATGATTACCGGAAGATGATCAATAACAAAATTGCGGCAAAGCGGTTTGAAGAGTTACAGAAAATGACTTCTTCAGGAAGAGGGAAGGATTCAGACGTGAAAGAATTATATGATAACTTTGATAAGGCTTTCCTGAAGATCTATCCCGGATTTGTGGATGCGGTTAACGGGTTATTGAAAGAAGATGAACGTTTTGAATTGCGTAAGGGGGAGTTGTTGAATACGGAATTGCGCGTGTTTGCTCTGATCCGGTTAGGGATTACGGACTCTGCCCGGATTGCGGATTTTCTTCGTTGTTCTTTACAAACTGTTTATAATTACCGGAGCAAGATAAAGAAGAAAGCACTTTCTGAGGAGACTGATATAGAAGAACAAATCCGGCATATTGGCTCTTATATTGTGAAGAACTAAGAGGGAAGTATAACCCACTTTATTCCCGCACTTGATCAGGGACCGTATAAAAACAGATTTGAGCCAGCTAATAGAACCATACAGCCTGTTCCTTTGCGGTCCCCGCTTGCGCGGGGAACAAGGTGGATTATTTACAATCCTTATTTTTTATTTTTTCTGCGTTTTAATTCTGTTTCTATCATTCGCAGTTCTCTTCCGGTTTGTCCGGCCACTGATGTGTTTTCTTCAGCTCTGCGGAGCAGGTAAGGGAGTACGTCCCGGATTTGTGCGTAGGGAACATATTTAGTCACCAGATAGCCGGCATGTGCCAGATTGAAAGAAATATTGTCACTCATCCCTAAAAGCTGCGCGAAATAAATGCGGGGATCATCCCGTTTGATTCCTTTTTGGTCAATCAATGCTGCCAGCTTGTAATTGCTGGTTTCATTGTGTGTCCCCATGAAGAGTTCCATCCGGTCAATATGGTCTATTACGAAAGCAACTCCTTCGTCGAAGTTATCATCTGTCGCCTGTTTATTTTTACAGATCGGATCCGGATACCCCATGCGTTTGGCCCGTTCGCGTTCCTCTTCCATGTAGGCACCCCTAACGAACTTGATGCCGGCAAAATAATTCTTGTTAATAGCATCCTCATGGATTTTCCGTAAATAAGGCATCCGGTCGTGACGGTACATCTGAAGTGTTGCGAAGACAATCGCTCTTTTCTTATTATATGTACGCATTGCTTCATCTGTTAACTCATCAATGGCGTCCTGAAAGCAGTAGTCTTCAGCGTCCACCAGAATACGCACCCCTTTGTCGTACGCTCGTTGGCAGAGAGCCATAAAGCGTTCTTTAAATTTACGGAACTCAACGATCTCTTCGAGCGTTAACTCTTCCCGTTTTTCCGAAGCTTTTGCCAACAGATCGTCAGTTGTAAGCGTAGAAGGTTTGAACACTGCATAGGCCAGGCTTTCATTTTCAGCAGCAAAATCCACTGAGCGCAATGTTTCCCGGAAAGTGGCTTCTATACCTTCCGGTGTTTTTTCTCCTTCGGCAGAATAGTCGAGGGTAGACTGAATATTGTATTTTTGTAATAGATGTATGTAATGACTACATTTTTCAAGGGTTTCACCTCCTACAAACTGTTTGTAGAGGGTCGGTCTGATGATCCAACCCAATGGAAAACGGATCGTAAGGGCCAGTTGAGTGGCTACTTTAGCACACTTTACTACCCAGGGGTATTTCAGTGTGCTGAAGAGCCAGTAAGCATTTCTTAAATCTCCGTTCGACTTGTAGGAGAAAGCAATCTCCGTATTGTTGAAATCTAACATATATAGTAGAGTTGTTTTACGAAACGGAGTATTCGATTATTCTTCTCCCAGAAATGGATAGCTGTAATGTGTGGGCGGGACGAGTGCCTCTTTGATGGTGCGTGCATTTGTCCACCGGATCAGATTCAGAGGTCCTCCCGCTTTGTCATTGGTTCCGGAAGCCCGTGATCCGCCGAAAGGTTGTTGTGCAATGACAGCACCGGTCGGTTTATCGTTGATATAGAAGTTTCCGGCTGAATATCTAAGTTTATTTATTGCAGTCTGGACGGCATACCGGTCCCAACCGAAGATAGAGCCTGTCAATGCGTATGGAGAGGTATTATCACATAGTTCCAGTGTCTCTTCGTATTTGTTATCTTCATATATATAAATGGTGATTACCGGGCCAAAGATTTCTTCCGTCATTGTTTTGAAGTAGGGGTTGGCTGTCAGGATCACGGTTGGTTCGATATAATATCCAACTGATTTATCCCCGTTACCGCCAAACAGGATCTCTGCATCCGGAGCTGCTTTGGCATGATTGATATATCCCATGATATTATCGAAAGAGGCTTCATCAATCACCGCATTGATAAAGTTGGAGAAATCACGGACATCTCCCATTTTGATCTCAGCCAGCATATCACCCACCATATCTTTTACTTCATGCCAGAGAGAAGCCGGGATATAGGCTCTGGAACCTGCTGAACATTTCTGTCCCTGGTATTCAAATGCTCCCCGCACTATTGCGGTTGCGACTTCCGGAGCTGTAGCAGACGGGTGTACAAAGATAAAGTTCTTACCACCAGTTTCTCCTACGATCTTGGGATAGGATTTGTAGTTTTCCAGATTTTCTCCGATTTGTCTCCACAACAGATTAAAGGTAGAGGTAGAACCTGTAAAATGGAATCCTCCGAGGTCACGGCTCTGGGTAATTACCTTACCGATCACACTACCCTGTCCCGGAATGAAGTTCACAACGCCATCAGGTAATCCGGCCTCTTTAAATACTTTCATCATCAGATAATTGGAGTGGAGAGCTGTCGTGGACGGTTTCCAGACTGCTACATTTCCCATCATCGCAGGCGCCAGGTTCAGATTACCGGCGATGGAGGTGAAATTAAACGGAGTAAGGGAGAATACAAATCCTTCGAGTGCCCGGTATTCCATCCGGTTTAGGATGCCTTTTTCAGAATAGGGCTGGTCAGAATAGATCTCACCGGCATAAAATGTGCTGAAACGAAGGAAATCAATGAGTTCACAGGGGGCATCAATTTCTGCCTGCATCGGGTTTTTACTCTGTCCTAACATAACAGATGCATTTAGCAGGTAGCGATATTTGGTTGCGAATAATTCGGCAATCCGCATCATAATAGACCCTCTTTCTATCCAGGGGAGTTCCGACCATTGTTTATGGGCTTTTAAAGAAGCATCTATAGCCATCTGCACTTCTTTTTCTCCGGCTTTATGATACGTTCCTAATACGTGTTTATGATCGTGTGGCATCACTACTTTCCCTGTATTACCGGTACGAACTTCTTTCCCTCCAATCACCAGAGGTATATCCCATTCTTCCGATGCAATTTGTTGTAAGGCGTCTTTTAGTAGTTCTTTGTCTTTTGTGCCTGGTGCATAGGTTTTTACCGGCTCGTTCTCCGGCTTTGCAAATTTAAAAATAGCGTTGTTCATGATTAATTAATTTTATTTAGTATTAAACATCTGTATGCAAAATCATGTAAACTTAGAAAAA
>JAJQES010000157.1 GCA_021201565.1 Tannerellaceae bacterium | reverse complement strand
ATATCTCCACGTAAGGTGGCGTCGGCAGCGTCAGATGTGTATAATATACAGTTTTTTTAGTTCAACCCCCTCTTGTTCCCCGCGAAGGCGGGGACCGCATGAAAGCAGCCTCTATCATTTTTTATATTGTAACTCAGGTTTGTTCTTATGCGGTCCCCGCTTTCGCGGGGAACAAGAGGGTGTTGAACTAAAAAACCTGTGACCCATAACACAGTCGCCATCAGTCACAGGTTCGTTATTCCAATCTCCTCCCCTTCGGGGAGGCCGGGAGGAGCTCCGTTTTTTTACTTTAACCCTCTATTCTTTAACAACGGAGTTGTATCCGGTTCCTTTCCACGGAAGTTCACATACATATCCATCGCATCGTCTATACCACCCGGTGCCAGTACATACGTACGGAATTTACCGGCCATCTCTTTATTGAAGATATCACCGGTTTCCTCAAAGGCTTCAAATGCATCCGAATCCAATACCTCTGCCCAGATATAGCTATAATAACCGGCCGTATATCCCCCGCCCATCGTGTGACGGAAATAAGGCGTACGGTACCGGGAAGGAATCTGGCGGATCAGGCCCCGTTTACCCAGCGTTTTGTTTTCAAAATCCATCACGTCCAGATTAGCCGGAACAGATTTCAACACATGATAATCCATATCCAGATAAGAAGCCGCCAGATACTCAGTCGTAATAAATCCCTGTCCGTACTTACCACTCTTATCCAGTTTCTCAATCAGTTCAGCCGGGATCACTTCACCGGTTTCATAATGTTTGGCAAACACTTTCAACACTTCCGGCTCAAACACCCAATGCTCCATGATCTGGGAAGGCAATTCCACAAAGTCACGCGGCACACCGCTTACCCCATAATAATGTACATCCCGGAACAGGTTATGCAACGCATGCCCGAATTCATGGAACATCGTTTCCGCTTCGTCGGCACTCAGCAACGCCGGTTGTCCCGGAGCCGGAGGAGTGAAATTACAAACAATAGTCACCACCGGGCCTACCCGTTTACCATCTACGTAGGTCTGTGGACGATACTGGCCACACCAGGCTCCTCCCTGTTTGCTGCTACGGGGAAAGAAATCCATATACAGGACACCCAGATGCGTACCGTCTTTATCTTTACACTCAAAAGCAACCGCATCCGGATGAGGCAACGGGATATCACGGATCGGTGAGAAAGTAATGCCATACAGCTTCAAGGCGACATAGAACATACCTTCATATACATTTTCCAGTTTCAGGTAAGGACGTACTTCATTTTCATCCAGGTCAAATTTCGCTTTCTTTGCTTTCTCAAAATAGTAACGCCAGTCCCAGCCTTCAGCTGTAAAACTGTTCCCTTCTTTCCGGATCTCAGCCTGAATATCGGCAAGTTCCTCTTTCGCTTTTGCCAGCGCCGGCTTCCAGATCTCGTCCAGCAACGCATATACATTCGCTGCATGTTTAGCCATCCGGTCTTCCAGCACAAACGAAGCATAATCTTCATAGCCCATCAGCTTCGCCTTCTCCAGCCGTTTGCTGACCAGTTGTTCCACAATTCGTTTGTTATCTGTTGAATCATTGTGGTTACAACGGTCCAGATATGCCTTAAAAATCTCCTCCCGTAAACTACGGTTGTCCGCATATTGCAGGAACGGCATCACACTCGGATTATGCAGGGTAAAAATCCACTGGTCAACCAATCCTTTGTCCTTTGCCAGTTCGGCAGCCACAGCCACCATATTCTCCGGCAGCCCGGCCAGGTCTTCCTCTTTCTCAATGACTAACTGATATTTATTCGTATCCTTTTGTACATTCTGTCCGAACGTCTGCTGTAACACGGCAATCTCACTGTTCAGTACACGTAGTTTTGCCTGTTCATCCTCACTCAGGTTCGCTCCTCCCCGTACAAACCCTCTGTAGGTATCTTCCAACAGTTTCGTCTGTTCTTTATTCAGCCCCAGGCCCCCCCGGTTCTGATAGACCGTTTTGATCCGTTCAAACAATGCCTTGTTCAGGTTGATATCATCCCGGTGGCCGGACAACATCGGAGTCACCTTCTCACTCAGCTTTATCATCTCCGGTGTATTATTGGCACTCATCAGGCCTCCGAATACATAACTCACTTTACGCAGCAATTCACCGCTTTGGTCCAGGGCTACAATCGTATTATTGAAATCCGGTTCATCCGGATTATTCACTATATCCCGGATCTCTTTTGCCTGTTCTTCTATCCCCTGTTGGAAAGCAGGCAGGTAATGTTCCAGTTTAATACGCTCAAAAGGGGGCACACCAAATGGAGTGGTATACTCCGCCAGGAAAGGGTTCCCGGTTGCCTCCACAGTAGCTGGTTGCGAACTTCCGCCGCCACAGCTACTCAATACAACAGCCAGTCCGGCCGTACAAATCACTTTTTTCATATTTATTTTTTTAGTAGTTACTGTTCACATGGCTCACTCAGTAGTTACTACCAGACCTCTTGACTTCTTAACTTTTTGACTTCTTAACTCCTAAAATACAATTATCCGGTAACTACTTTTTTCCAAACTTTTGCAAAGATACAGAATATTTACATTAATTTAGACCTTTCATTTAGCAGCAAATAATCAAACAGACAGAAAAACGGATTTGATAGATTTGATCTGTTTTTCTTTACAACTTATTAACAATGAATCGCATAGAAAAATTATTTACTATCCGTTACCCGGTTATCCAGGGAGGGATGGTATGGTGTAGTGGGTGGCGGCTGGCCTCTGCAGTGAGTAATGCCGGCGGATTGGGTTTGCTGGGAGCCGGCTCTATGTATCCGGATGTCCTGCGGGAGCATATCCGAAAATGTAAAGCAGCCACTTCGCAACCGTTTGGAGTGAATCTCCCGTTAATGTACCCCGACATGGATACCATTATGGAGATCATTCTACAGGAGAAAGTCCGCATCGTATTTACTTCTGCCGGCAATCCGAAGACCTGGACATCCATCCTGAAAGCCGGAGGGATCACTGTAGCACATGTGGTAAGTAGTTCGCGGTTCGCCCTCAAATGCGAAGAAGCTGGAGTTGATGCGGTAGTCGCTGAAGGCTTTGAAGCCGGAGGACATAACGGACGGGAGGAAACGACTACGCTTTGTCTGATCCCGGCTGTACGCAAGGCCATCAGCCTGCCCCTGATTGCCGCCGGAGGCATCGGAAGCGGAGCAGCTATGGCTGCGGTCATGGCATTAGGGGCAGAAGGAGTCCAGATAGGCACCCGGTTCGCTTTATCCGAAGAGAGTTCCGCACACGAGACATTCAAAATTCACTGCCTGAACTTACAGGAAGGAGACACCCGGCTGCTATTAAAAAAACTGGCTCCTACCCGCCTGGTCAAAGGAGGGTTCACCACCCGGGTAGAAGAAGCCGAAGCCCGGGGAGCCACCGTGGACGAGTTACGGGACTTGTTAGGCCGTGGCAGAGCCAAACGGGGGATCTTTGAAGGGGATCTGGAAGAAGGCGAAATCGAGATCGGACAGGTAGCCTCCCAGTTCCGGCAGATCCGGCCCGTCCAGGAGATCATGCGGGAAATTATTACCGGTTATCACGAAACGGTTCATCGACTATGTCCGGTAGAATAACCCGGAAGTCTGCATGAATCCATTATACAAAAACAATTTTACAACTTAAAAACGAAAAGAAAATGAGTACTATAGCTATTATTGCCCTTGTGGTAGTTCTTCTCCTTCTTACCGGATATATCTCCGTATATAACACGATCAAGCGGAACCGGAACCAGATTGAGAATGCTAAATCTTCGCTGGATGCCCTGTTTATTAAACGGAATGAATTGATTCCTAATCTGGTGGCTGTGGTAGAACAGGCTACCTCGTACGAAAAAGGGGTACTGGAGAATATCACCGCCCTGCGCCAGGCGATGAAAACCAATACGGAAAACTATATCAGTGAAAGCGAAACCGATAGTCTGGTAAAACGGCTGATGGTACAGGTTGAAAACTATCCCGAACTAAAAGCAAACCAACAGTTTACCCGGTTACAATACACCCTCAATGAATGCGAGGAACAAATTTCAGCCGGACGCCGTTACCTGAGTAGTTCTATTACTATCTATAACAACAGTGTCACCACCTTCCCGGGGAATCTGATCGGAGGAATGGCCGGCATGTCCGTTCACGAATGGGAACGGGCTACCCCACAGCAACGGGAGCGGGTAGACGTGAAAGGGATGTTTACTCCCCAGCCCCCTACAGGGGAAGCCTAAAAGGGTATAAGTGCCTTTACCGGAAACCTCCTTCCGGTAAAGGCCCGGACTCTCTTTTAGCACGATTCATCATGTCAAAGATCTCTTTATCATTTCCCCATTTGGGATACCATAATGAGGTTGAACGCAAACGCTACAGTTACTTCCCGCTTCCGGAGCGGCCCGGACAGGTGTCCCTGAACGCAAACGCTACACTTCCTTTCCATATATATATTAATAATAAATAAATACCCACAAAATGGGTA
>JAJQES010000092.1 GCA_021201565.1 Tannerellaceae bacterium | reverse complement strand
ACACTATAAAATCTATGGATATGAAAACTTCAATGAAACAATGGACCGGATTTCTACTGGTAGCGTTACTTACATTGTGTGGAAATTCACTTTATGCACAGGATAATTCGGATATATTCACCGTTAGTGGAGTCGTTAAAGATGCCAAAACCAAAAGAAAACTGGAATATGTAAATGTAGCTGTTCCCGGTACCAATGTAGGAACAGTCACCAACGCTGACGGTGAATTCTCTATTAAAATAAGAAAATCATTAAATGCTGCCCAGGTTGAAATTTCACATATAGGGTACCGGAACGCAGTGATTGCCATCACCTCGGAAGACATTCCGGACCAGGAAGTCTTGCTCACAGCAACACATAACCTTCTGGAAGAAATAGTCATCCGGGCCCGTGACCCGCGTTACCTGGTGTTGGAAGCTATGGGAAAAATCGGGGATAATTACAGTCCAAACCACAATATGCTAACAGGGTTCTACCGGGAAACTGCTCAAAAAGGCCGTAATTATATCAATATCTCCGAAGCAATCATTGATATTTATAAAACTCCGTATGAAGAGAATGTAGACCGGGACCGTGTACAGATTTTTAAAGGACGTTCCCTGTTAAGCCAGAAAAAAAGCGACACCCTGATGGTAAAACTATTAGGAGGTCCCACGCTGTCCGTTTATGTGGACGTAGTGAAAAATCCGGATTTGTTACTTGACGAACAACTACTCTCTTATTACTCTTTCCGTATGGAAGAATCGGTAATGATTGATGAACGTCCCCAATATGTAGTCTCTTTCAAGCCCCAGGCTATTCTTCCCTACGCGTTGTATTACGGCAAACTTTATATTGATAAAGAAAACCTCGCTTTTACCAGAGCTGAATTCAATCTGGATATGGATGATACCAATAAGGCAACCCAGGCCATATTAAAGAAAAAACCATTTGGCCTGCGCTTCAAACCTCAGGATGTTTCATTTCTCGTCACCTATACTCAACGGGGTGACCGGACTTATTTGAGCTATATCCAGAACCAGGTACGCTTTAAATGCGATTGGAAACGACGGCTTTTCTCCACAAACTATACCATCCAATCGGAAATGGTAGTAACCGATAGCCGGGAAGAGGAAAAAAATGCCATCACAGCCAAACAGGCATTCAGAGCAACTCAATCTTTCCCGGACAGGGTCTCAGACTTTATGGATGAGGATTTCTGGGAAAACTATAACATCATTGAACCAACCGAATCTCTGGAGTCGGCTGTTAAGAAATTAAGAAAACAGAAAAGATAATTTTTTCCATTTCTTTTTGTATATTTGGTTAGAAGAACATAGGATTGACCGGTATGCTGAACGATCTGAGGATTATAAATAAAATAAGGGGGGGTGACATAAAAGCGTTTGAATCCTTATTCAGACACTATTATTCTCCCCTATGCCTCTACGCCGTCAGTATTACCGGACGCCAGGAGATAGCCGAAGAGATCGTACAGGATCTTTTCTACATCTTCTGGAAAGACCGGGAAAAGATCCGGCTACTCCACTCACTAAAAAGCTATCTCTACGGAGCCGTACGCAACAAAGCACTTCAATACTGTGAACACATGGAAGTACGGAACCGTCACCGGGAAGCAATCCTGAACGAAAAAGCAGAATCTCCGGCCAGTCACACCCCACAGGATTTGATGGAATATAAGGAATTGGAAGAAGTAGTAAAACGCACCTTAAAACAGTTACCTGAACGACGGTTGCGTATTTTTAAAATGCACCGTGACGAAGGGATGAAATATGCGGAAATAGCCACTACTCTTTCTCTCTCCATTAAGACTGTGGAAGCCGAAATGACCAAAGCGCTTCAAACCTTACGAAAAGAGGTGGAAATATACACCCAGACACAATGAGTAGTAAAGACAAACAAATGATCCGGACCGGTCAGGCATGGGAAAGGCTTTTTAACCGGTTGGATGAAGAAGGACTAATACCGGCACAAACCGCCGCCTCTTCTCCATGGTTACGGCGTAGAGGCTGGCAGTGGGCTGCAGCCGTATGGCTGATCGGATGCGGACTGACATTTCTTTTTTATAAACCATCTCCGGAAAGCGACATAAATCTGGTCACTCTTAAAAATGACCAGACAACCTCCACACTGGTCGCCACCCTCGAAGATGGATCTATCATCTATCTGGCGGATAATGCTGAATTAACTTATCCGGAGTCATTTGAAGAGCAAAAAAGAGAAGTCACCTTAAGAGGAAATGCCTTATTTGATGTAACCGGCAACAAAAAAAGACCTTTTATTATACATACCCTTTATACGGATGTGGAAGTAATAGGCACTTCCTTTGAAATAAAAAGTACAGACAAAGAAAATTTTCAGTTATCTGTATTAGAAGGCGAGGTAAAAGTCACCCTGAGTAACTCACAGAAAGAAATATTTATCAGGGCGGGTGAGGCAATTACTGTTACTCCTACCGGAGAATGGCAATACGGGTCTACCATATCTTCTGCCATCTTACAAAAGATGACCTATAGTCTTCGATTCAGGAATGAATATGTGGAAGATATTATACGGGTTATTAATAAAAACCAGCCGGAGATCACTTTTGAAGTAAATTCTTCCCTGGCAAAACATCAACTGTCCGTCACTTTTACTGGTCAAACGGCAGAAGAAATGGCTGAGATTTTATCAGAAACATTAAACGCTAAGTACAAAAAAGAAAATGACCTGATCAGTATAATAAACAAATAAATCTATACCATGAAAAGCACATCTTTCTATCATCCGGTACTGGTTTGGGTGGGGATCTTTATCTTTCTCTCCCTTCCTTTACAGGCGCAGACAGATGATGTGCTCAGTCAAACAGTTATATTTCCCCATATCACAGCCAGCCGGTATGAGTTATTAGAAAAAATTACCGGACAAACCGGATTCCTTTTTGTGTATGATACACAACTCCTGGATGATAAAAAAGAGGTAACCATCCCTGCAGGAGATTACACTTTACGCAACGCCATCTACATGATTACAGAGAACAACTCCCTGACACTTCGTATCATTGGTAGTCATATCCTGTTAAAAAAAGAAGAAAAAAATATCCTCCACACTGTTATATCCAATGAACAGGTCGAAACAGTTCAATGGCTAACAGTAGAAGGACGCATTATAGATAGTTACACTTTATTACCCATACCCTCCGCCACGGTCAGCGTTAGCCAGTCTTCCACCGGCACCATCAGTAACCAGAATGGGATATTCCGGATTCATATTCCGGATACTCTCCTCCACTCATCCCTCCATTTTTCCCATCTGGGATATGAACCTCTTGAAATAGAAAACCATACACTGACCGGTGAACCGCAGACAATTGCTCTTGAACCCCGCATCATTCCACTCCAGGAAGTAGTCGTACGCGTGGTCAGTCCTATCCGGCTGATCGACGAAATGCTCGAGAAACGTGAAGAGAATTATGCAGATACGCCCGTTTATCTTACTACCTTTTACCGGGAAGGCGTAGAAAGAAGAAAAAAGCTGGTTACCCTAACCGAAGCGATTTTCAAAGTATATAAAAATCCTTATAACTCTTCGTTACATGATCAGATAAAACTCCTGAAAATGCGACGATACAAAAATGTGAATGAAAAAGACTCCCTTGTTACTAAAATCAAGGCAGGACCACAGGGAAGTCTTATGCTGGACATGGTAAAAAATCTGCCGGATTTCCTTGAGGTACATGATGAGGTAAACCCATATATGTATGCACACAGTGACATTACCCTGATCGACAACCGGCTGGCCAATGTAATATCTTTTGAACAGAAACCGGAATTTCGCCTCCCTCTCTATAAAGGAGAGATCTATATTGATAATGAAAATGATGCCCTGTTGATGGTCCGGTTTGAGATCCATCCGGCGTATGTTGAAAAAGCCACTTCTATGTTTGTAGAGAAAAAAAGTAAAGGCGTAAATATCAAAACCAGGAAAATTAGTTACAGCGTGTCTTATAAGCCCTGGAATGGAACCTATTACATCAATCATATCCGGGGTGACCTGCACTTCCAGGTCCGCAAAAAAGGCCAGTTATTCAACTCCCCTGTTCATACCTGGTTTGAAATGATGACCGGGCACATAGATACAAAGGATGTACAAAGATTCAACCGGAAAGAGACGCTCCCACAAACAACAGTACTGGCTGATGCGAAATATATATATGATTCATCTTTCTGGGAAAACTTTAACACAATTCTTCCGGAAGAAGAACTATATGAAGCCTTAGCGAAAATTACGTCTAATATTGAACAGATAGAAGAGAAATAAATCCTTTGAAAGCATAAAGAGGGCATTTTCGCAAATGCCCTCTTTATAGGTTTTAATAGGTATTAGTCTTTAAGGCAAAAAGATTGTTTAGGTTATCTGCATGCAAAGATGTACGAATATTTCAGATTGGACAAATAAAAAAATATATTTTACAACATATTTTTAACATTCCGATCTTGTATTTCCCGTGAA
>JAJQES010000129.1 GCA_021201565.1 Tannerellaceae bacterium | reverse complement strand
TAAAACTATTAAATTCTCGTAATATGAAAACAATTAGATTATTAATTATCTTTTGGGTCTTTTTTTCTTTTGTCTTTCCGGGCTGTAACCAAAAAACTGCTGCAACAGAGGAAAAATCACTGGTGAAGATTCCTGCCGTTCTCTCTCTACATACTATTCATACCCTGCAAGGGAAGGAAATGCTTTCCGGTATAGGAACGGCTATCCGGTATATTCCATTGGAAACAACTGACAACAGTTTGCTGAGGAATGTTTCAAAGATTGCTTTATTGAAAAATGGCAATCTGGTAGTGAGTGATAATCAGAGTTTGTATTTATTTGATCCGGCAGGAAATTTCATCCGTCCGGTATCTCAACGGGGAAATGGGCCGGCTGATTATACCAGAATCTCAGCTTTGGCTGCCCATCCGGTGAACGATGGTTTTTTTGTGCAAACGAATAAAAAGGTGATTGCATTTGATGGTGAAGGGAATTTTCTGAATCAATTTGAAACGGAAGATCGCCCGATGGATATGGTCATAGACATGGATGGAACTATTTTGCTTCATCGTATGAATGTACTGAAAGCACCGGAAGATACGACGACTACCTGGTTCCTGTATCGATACGATCCATCGGGCATAGAATTGCAACGTATAGCAGACCCGGCTCCACGCTTAAAAGGAGATGGAACCGTATCAATGGTTATGCCTATGCGTCCTTTCTATTTGTATGATGGACAAATACGTATCAGTGAAATTGGAAATGATACAATTTATACTGTCGGAGAAAAAGAATTGTCTCCCTATACGGTGGTTGATCTCGGGCAGATGAGTATGTCGGCTACTCCCACAGGAACCAATGTGGATGCTGTTTTTGATGATTTAAGCAAAAAACTGATGCTTTCATTTTTGTCAGAAGATGATCATTATTTGTATATGGTTTTCGGTTGGGGCTTTAGCGGGAATTATCTTTATAGTACCTATAATAAGGTAAATGGTACAGTTGTGAATTATGGAAATGGAGAAATACAAAATACAGAATATGGTCTTACAAATGATATAGATGGCGGACTGCCTTTTTATCCCTACGTAGTGACTCCTGACGGAACACGTATTATGTGGAAAAGTGCCTCTGATTTCAAAAATGCCATTATGGAAAAAGATTATGAAAAAGGAAAAAGTGAATTCGGAAGTAAATTTGAGACATTGTGGAACATGGCCGGTTCTATTGACGAAGATGATAATCCGGTGTTGATTCTTGTTCCGTAAAGAAGCTGCTCTTTGTGAAAAATATCTCTCAAAAGAAAAAGCGAATTAGTATTTTCTAACTCGCTTTTTCTATGTCGGGGTACCAGGATTCGAACCTGGGACCCCCTGCTCCCAAAGCAGGTGCGCTAACCGGACTGCGCTACACCCCGTTTTTGCTTAATTGCGGTGCAAAGGTAGGACTTTATTTTTAATTTCAAAATATTTGATAGAAGATTTTCTAACAAAGAATATAGAAAACCATCCTGGGGTTCTAATAGGGTTCTAACAACTTAATTGTCAATTGCCAATCGAAAGATCGGCCTTAGTCAATTGACAATTGTCAATTTTTATGTAAGTTTGCATTCGTGAATCAGACAAAATATAACGAAATAATATGTACAGAACGAATACTTGCGGGGAACTGCAGATAGCCAATGTGAACCAGACTGTGACATTAGCGGGATGGGTACAAAAAACACGTAAGATGGGAGGGATGACCTTTGTGGACCTCCGTGACCGGTATGGAATTACCCAGTTGGTGTTTAATCAGGAGGTGGATGCCGGACTTTGTGAAGAGGCGAATAAACTGGGGCGTGAATATGTGATCCAGGTGACCGGTGTGGTAAAAGAACGTTCCAATAAAAATAAAAATATACCTACGGGGGATATTGAGATCATTGTTTCTCAAATGACTGTGCTGAATGCGGCGGAAACACCTCCGTTTACGATTGAAGATGATACGGATGGAGGGGATGATATCCGGATGAAATACCGGTATCTGGATTTGAGACGTACTGCTGTCCGCTCGAATCTGGAACTGCGGCATAAGATGACCATTGAGGTGCGCCGTTATCTGGATAGCCTGCAATTTATGGAAGTGGAAACCCCTGTACTGATCAGTTCTACTCCGGAAGGAGCCCGGGACTTTGTAGTGCCTTCCCGGATGAATCCGGGGCAGTTTTATGCGTTGCCACAATCTCCGCAGACTTTCAAGCAATTATTAATGGTATCGGGATTTGACCGTTATTTCCAGATAGTGAAATGTTTCCGTGATGAGGATTTGCGGGCAGACCGTCAACCGGAGTTTACACAGATTGACTGTGAAATGAGTTTTGTGGAGCAGGAAGATATTCTGAATACATTTGAAGGATTATCTAAACATCTGTTTAAAAGTCTGCTGGGGCTGGATCTTATGGATCCGTTTGAACGGATTACCTGGCATGATGCGATGAAATATTATGGATCGGATAAACCGGATACCCGTTTTGGTATGAAGTTCGTGGAACTGATGGATATTATGCAGGGACATGGTTTTTCTGTATTTGATAACGCGGGATATATTGGAGGTATCTGTGCGGAAGGTGCGGCAACCTATACCCGTAAACAATTGGATGCGCTGACAGATTTTGTGAAACGTCCGCAGATTGGTGCCAAAGGACTGGTCTATGCCCGTGTGGAAGCCGACGGAACTGTTAAATCAAGTGTGGATAAATTTTATTCACAGGAGGTATTGCAACAGGTGAAAGCGGCTTTTGGTGCAAAACCGGGTGATTTGATCCTGATCCTATCTGGTGAAGATGTAATGAAAACCCGTAAACAGTTGAACGAGTTGCGCCTGGAAGTGGGAAGTCAACTGGGATTACGGAATAAAAATACGTTTAGTTGCCTTTGGGTGGTAGACTTCCCTCTGTTTGAGTGGAGTGAAGAAGATCAACGTTTCTATGCGATGCATCATCCGTTTACTTCGCCGAAGCCTGAGGATGTGGCGTTATTGGATACAGACCCGGGAGCGGTTCGAGCCAATGCGTATGATATGGTGATCAATGGTGTTGAAGTAGGAGGCGGATCAATTCGTATTTATGATAGTGAGTTACAACAGAAGATGTTCCGGTTGTTAGGTTTTACGGCTGAGAAAGCCCAGGAACAGTTTGGCTTCCTGATGAATGCCTTTAAATATGGAGCTCCTCCTCATGGTGGTATTGCCTATGGTCTGGACCGTATGGTCTCCCTGTTTGCCGGACTGGACTCAATTCGTGACTGCATTGCCTTCCCGAAAAACAATTCCGGCCGCGATGTGATGATTGATGCTCCGGGATATATTGACCAGGCACAACTGGATGAACTGAATATTGTTATTAAAGAGTAGTTAGTAGTTGGTAGTTAGTAGTACGTTCGCTTTGCTCACTTGGTAGAAAGGCACAAATAAAAAACGAGTAAAATGAGTTTTCTACTAACTACCAGCCTACCATCTATCAACTACTAATAAATATGCTTCGCATAAAGGACATACTAAAGGAAATTGAAAAGTTGGCCCCTTTGCCCTTGCAGGAGGGGTATGACAATGCGGGTGTGCAGGTCGGGGAGATAAACCTGCCGGCTACCGGTGCCTTGTTGTGTCTGGATGTAACGGAAGAGGTCGTTGATGAGGCGATTGACAAAGGATGTAACCTCGTGATCTCGCATCATCCGCTGGCGTTTAAGCCATTCAAATCATTGACCGGAAAAACGTATGTAGAACGTTGTCTGATGAAGGCATGTAAATATGACCTAGTAGTTTACTCTGCTCATACCAATCTGGATAACGCATTTGGAGGGGTAAACTATAAACTGGCGGAGATGATCGGTTTGCAGAATATCCGGACATTAAGTCCTATGAAAGATTCTTTGTTGAAACTGGTGACCTTTGTTCCGTCTGCTCATGCGGAAAGTGTACGGAATGCTTTGTTTCAGGCCGGAGCCGGACATACCGGAAAGTATGACTGTTGTAGCTATAATGTGAATGGACAAGGTACATTCCGGGCCGGTGAAGGAACCCATCCGTTTGTGGGAGCAAAAGGGGAGATCCATACCGAAGAGGAGATCCGGATGGAGATGATCCTGCCGGTATACCGTAAAACAGGCGTTTTGAGGGCATTATTATCAGCACATCCGTATGAAGAGCCTGCTTTTGATCTGTTTGCTTTGCAGAATAGCTGGGACAGAGCCGGATCGGGTGTTGTAGGAGAATTACCTGCTGCGGAAGACGAATTGAGTTTCCTGCAACGGATCAAAGCGATCCTGAAAGTCGATTGTCTGAAACATTCCACGTTGACCGGACGTCTGATCCGGGAGGTCGCGTTATGTGGAGGAAGCGGCGCTTTTCTCATGAATGAAGCAATTGCGTATGGAGCAGATGTTTTTATTACCGGAGAAGCAAAATACAATGATTTTTATGATGTAGAGGACCGCATTTTACTGGCTGTTATCGGTCATTATGAGTCGGAAG
>JAJQES010000457.1 GCA_021201565.1 Tannerellaceae bacterium | reverse complement strand
CTATGTGTTCGAATTTAAAATAGTTACTTTATAAATAAACTATAGAATATAAATTGTATTGTACAAAAATCTGATTTATGGACAATATGGGTAATTTATTTTATTATGAGAAGTTTTGGAATTCTCTTTTGTCTGTTTATTTGTTTTTCCTGTTCTAATGATAAACCGGACCGGTCTTCTGTTATTATTGATCTAAAGGAAACAGCCTCTTCTATTGACTATTCTCTTTTTGTTGATTCTGTAAACTATTTAACCCTGGAAATGACGGATAGTTTATTTCTGTCAGGAGTACGAAGGGTATGTATAGATGGTGATTTTATTTTTATGGAAGATACAAGAAGAGGAGGTATTTTTGTGTTTTCTCAGAAAGAAAGAAGACTAATTGCAAATTTAAACTATTATGGACAAGGGCCGGGAGAGTTTAGTGAAATCCGTACCTTTACACTTGACAAAAAGAACAAACAGATTATTATTTTTAGTTATCCTTCTTTATACAGATATACGTATGAAGGAGTATTTGTTGAATCCATCCATACGGATAAAGTAGGGCCTGTAGAATTTCACTATCTGGATACAGGAGAGTTTCTTTGCTTTGCTCCGGAAGATATGGGAGGAGGAGAAGAAGGGGTCTGGTTAGCAGATTCTTCCTTGCAGTTTATTAAAATGTTGAGAGAAATACCTGCAAAGCAGCTTATTTTTGTCAGATCTGTTTTTCACAATGGTACGGAGGACGGTATGTACTATTATGATCCTGTATGGGAAGATATTTCTTATATTACCAGAGATTCAGTAGAATTGTTATATCAGTTTGATTTTAAACAAAGGATTCCTGAAAAAGAAAGAAACAAAGAGTTTTCGGAACATGTAATGCCTTACTCCTTTATATCCGTGATGGCTTATTCAGAGCATTATATCTTACTGAATTATTTCAATTTTGATCAAAGTCCCGATTTCTGGGTCTTGTTGGATAAACATACGAAGCAAACCATTGTTTCTCACCAATTATGGAATGACTTAAATAATATCCGGATTACTTCTCCTTATCTATTCTATATAGATGATCACACATGGTGTCGGGTGCTTGACTTAGAAGAGAATAATCTGAATGTCGTACTGGAGTTTATACATCTTAAGCGATAGCAGACTCTTCTTCTACTGGAATGTCCTCCAGATCCTCGATAGCTTCAAGGGCGGATTCGCCGGTCCATTCTTCGGCGGTGGGTTCGCCGTCATCGATGATGATGTCCTCTTCATTCCCCATCCCGGCACCAAAGCGGCTGACACTTAGGATAATTCCGAAATAGATACAAGTAATTACTGTTGAGGTCCCCCCCCGGCTGATCAGGGGGAGGGGTTGGCCGGTTACCGGGATCAGATTGACAGCTACCGCCATATTGGCCAGCGCCTGTACCACAATCAAGAGGCCACAGCCCAGCACAAGGAACTTGGGAAAGAGCTTATCACATTTCCGGGCGATCATACCGGCCCGGACCAGAAGCATAATGTAGAGCAGGAGTACAACCACCCCGCCCACATATCCTAACTCTTCAATAATAATCGCATAAATAAAGTCCGAATAGGCTTGTGGCAGGAAGTCACGTTGCTGCCCATGTCCGGGCATTTTTCCGAAAACACCTCCCCGGGCGATCGCAATTTTAGCGTGCGATACCTGGAAATTATCATCGGTGATCTTATAGGTACCGGGATCGACTGTTCTTTCTTTGTTCCGGAACTCTTTGATACGTTCTTTCCAGGTTACCCCACGGGGTACGTACCGGAGTACCTCTGTCGGTGTCAATGTAAGAGCCAGGATAAAGAGTGTCAATGCCACGACTAATGAGCCGGTCAGTATTCCCATCTTTTTGAGCGGAAGCTGCCCGATGCACATCATCAGGAAACAGACGCCAAACAGCATAAAGGCTGTCGAGAAGTTTTCCGGAAGGATCAGTACACAGGTAGCCGATACCCCGATCAGGACATACTTGAATATCTGGTCTTCGGTGAATTTTCCCCGCCTGCTCATCATGAAAGAAACAAACACAATGCAGGCCAGTTTGGCAAATTCCGACGGTTGGAACTGCACACCAAACAGACTAAGCCACCGGTGCGCATCGTTTTCACTGATGCCGATAAAGGGGGTCACAAATAGCATCAGAATGGAGACCGGAAGCAATAGGATCAGGGCGGAAAAGAAACGGCAGGGAATATTATGTAACAGAAGGATCAGCACAAAGCCTCCGGTCAGAAAGGAGGCATGCCGTACGATAGGAGCCCAGTGGTTTGCATTTTTATAAGCAATCGTACTGGTGGCACTGAATACTTCCACTACCGATATCAGACAGAGAAACATGAAAATAATCCATATTACCCGGTCACCTTTGAAGAGTTTATTTGCCAGATCCATGGTTGATATATTGCTATGATTCTAATTGGTGTACATATTCTTTGAATTGTTTGCCCCGGTCTTCATAATTTTTGAAAAGATCAAAGCTGGCACAACATGGTGATAAGAGGACCGTATCACCCGGCCGGGCAAATACCGTTGCTTTTTCCACAGCTTCTTTCATAGAGGTTGCATCCGCTATAGAAGCCACTTTCCTATCAAAGAAGGCATGGAGTTTACTGTTATCTACTCCCAGGAATACCAGGGCATGTACCTTTTCTTTTACCAACGATTCAATTTCCGTATAATCATTTCCCTTATCAGTTCCCCCCAGGATCAGCACAACCGGAGTTTTCATGCTCTCCAGTGCATAGAAACAGGAGTTGACATTGGTCGCTTTGGAATCATTGATATAATGGACCTGGTTGATCTCCGCAACCGGTTCCAGCCGGTGTTCTACAGGCTGAAAACTAACCAGGGCACGGTAAATTACCTCATCTTTGATGTGTTCCAGCTTGGCCGCCAGGATGGCCGCCATAGAGTTATATACATTGTGTTTTCCCTTGATCGGCAGTTCCTCTATGGGGATAGAAAAAACAGTTCCGGACATATCATAATTGATCACTCCATCATCTATATCTTTATCTCCGAATGGGCAGATCGTTGCTCCGATCTGTCCCCGGATAAACCGGTATTCTATTTCCTGATTGATCAGAGGATCATCAATCCAATAGATAAATCCGTCTACCGGATTCTGGTTCTGGGTAATACGGAATTTAGAGTTTTTATAGTTCTCTATTTTATAATCGTACCGGTCCAGATGATCGGGGGTAATATTGAGCAGAATAGAGGTATGGGCATGGAAATCGTACATGTTATCCAGCTGGAAACTGCTGAGTTCCACTATATAAATGGCATGAGGTTCTTCTGCCACCTGAAACGCCAGGCTTTTCCCGATATTTCCTGCTAAGGATGCATCCAGGCCGGCTTCACGGAAAATATGATGTATCAGTGTAGTTGTCGTCGTTTTTCCGTTGCTCCCGGTAATACAAATCATCTTGGAGCGGGTATAGCGTCCGGCAAATTCAATTTCAGAGATAATAGGTATTCCCTTCTCTTTTGCCTGTTGGATGATAGCCACTTTGTCAGGAATTCCGGGACTTTTGATGATCTCATCCGCACTCAGTATTTCCTCTTCTGTATGTCCATTCTCTTCCCATCGGATTTCCCGGCTGTCAAGCATTTCTTTGTATTGTGGTTTAATAGCGGACGCATCCGACAGGAATACATCCAATCCGGCTCTTTTTGCCAGGATAGCTGCACCGGTACCGCTTTCTCCTCCTCCTAAAACAACGATTTTTTTCATGGTTATCGCATTTTTAATGTGACTATAGTAATAACTGCCAGGATGATTCCCACCAGCCAGAAACGGACAACAATTTTGGACTCAGGGATGATCCCGAACGGACGCTGGAATACGGCTTGTATGCCGGCATTCCCCGGTTTCTGGAAATGGTGGTGCAAAGGTGTCATTTTAAACACCCGTTTTCCTTCACCGTATACGCGTTTTGTAAACTTAAAATACACCACCTGGATCATAACAGAGAGACTTTCCGCAAAGAATATGCCGCACAGGATAGGGATTAATAACTCTTTCCGGATGATGATTGCAAATACGGCAATGATTCCCCCCAGCGTCAGGCTGCCTGTATCTCCCATAAAAACCTGTGCCGGATAGGCATTGTACCAGAGAAAACCGATGGTCGCCCCGATAAAAGCCGACATAAAAACTACCAGTTCCTCTGCGCCGGGAATAAACATAATGTTGAGGAAGGAGGCAAACTCAGCATGTGAAGACATATAAGCCAATATTCCCAATGCGACCCCGATAATTGCTGAACTACCGGCAGTTAATCCGTCCAGTCCGTCGGTCAGGTTCGCTCCGTTAGAGACTGCTGTTACCACCAGAATAGTCATAAGTACGAATACGACCCAGGCCGCTTGTTTTTTATATTTACCTGCCCATTCCACCAGATATTCATAATCGAAGTTATTATTTTTCATAAAAGGAATGGTGGTTTTTGTGGATTTGGCCACATCCGGACGGAAGCTAACGCTTTCAACCAGGCTATCGG
>JAJQES010000266.1 GCA_021201565.1 Tannerellaceae bacterium | reverse complement strand
ATATGAAACTTTTACAAGAGAAATTAGCGAGATACGATACTCCACAAAAAGCAATGGCTGCAGGGATTTATCCCTATTTCCGTAAAATAGAAAGCGATCAGGATACTGAAGTTTATATTGACGGAAAAAAGGTTTTGATGTTTGGTTCCAATTCCTATCTTGGTCTTACCAATCATCCCAAAGTAAAAGAAGCAGCTATTGCAGCTACCCGGAAATATGGTACCGGATGTGCCGGTTCCCGCTTTCTCAACGGAACATTAAATATACACATCGACCTTGAAGAACGGTTGGCCAGATTCGTTGGCAAAGAAGAAGCGATTGTGTATTCTACTGGCTTTCAGGTGAATTTAGGTGTTGTATTCTGTCTGACCGGACGTGAAGATTATATAATCTGGGATGAACTGGATCATGCCTCTATCATTGAAGGACATCGTTTATCCTACTCCAATAAATTAAAATACAAACACAATGATATGGAATCCCTGGAGCGGATGCTTCAGCGGTGTGAAGACGACAAAGTAAAACTGATCGTTATTGATGGTGTTTTCAGTATGGAAGGTGACATTGCCAATTTACCGGCAATCGTTGAACTAAGTAAAAAGTATAATGCCAGTCTGATGGTAGACGAAGCTCACGGCATAGGCGTATTAGGTAAACATGGACGGGGCACCTGTGATCATTTTGGTGTAACTGATGATGTGGACCTGATCATGGGAACATTCAGTAAATCTTTTGCCTCAATCGGTGGATTTATTGCATCCGATAAAGATACAATCAATTACCTTCGTCATCATTCACGTTCTTATATCTTTAGTGCCAGTAACACTCCGGCAGCAACAGCAGCAACAGCAGCAGCGCTGGATATTATGCTGAACGAACCGGAACGTATTGAAAATCTCTAGAAACTTACAAATTACGCATTAAAAGGATTCCGCGACATGGGATGTGAGATAGGTCATACAACCACTCCTATCATTCCTTTATTTATCCGGAATAATGATTTGACATTCCTTATTGTACGCGAACTGTTTGATGCAGGAGTGTTTGTAAATCCGGTTGTTTCTCCGGCTGTTGCTCCTCAGGATACACTCATTCGTTTCTCTCTGATGGCAACTCATACAATTGAACAACTTGACTATGCACTGGAAGCTATAAAAAAGATATTCAAAAGTCATAATCTTATATAATTAGTATATATCCCTTTTTCCCTCATTTTCCTCATACGGTTATTTATGACCAGGATAGAGAATGAGGGATTTTTATCTCTTCCAGACTACTTCTCCGGAAATTGTTTTTATGGCTATTTGCAAGAGTATTAAGAATAAATCCCTATTTTTGTTGTATTAAACATAGAATGTGAATTCTCTGACATAACAATAATGGACTTTAAATTAGATAAAGGAAGTTGCTGCATGGGAAAAAAAGGATGCAGCAAAATACAAAATAACAAGCTGAATACCTACGATTGGTTGTGCGACGTACCTGATGCGGCGAACGCAACTGACTATATAGAGGTACAATTCAAAAATACCCGCAAAGGGTACTATATAAATAGTTCTAAAATTCCTCTGGAAAAAGGAGACATTGTTGCTGTAGAAGCGAGTCCCGGACACGATATCGGTACCGTTACGCTGACAGGTAAACTGGTATTGTTACAAATGAAAAAAAACAATACCCGTACCGAAGGAGTGGATATCAAAAAGATCTATCGAAAAGCGAAACCCGTCGATCTGGAAAAATACGAAGAGGCGAAAGCGAAAGAACATGCTACCATGATCCGCTCCCGCCAAATCGCAGCAGAGTTAGGACTAAATATGAAAATTGGTGATGTAGAATACCAGGGAGATGGGAATAAGGCCATTTTCTACTATATAGCTGACGAACGGGTTGACTTCCGCCAACTCATAAAAGTATTGGCTGAAACTTTCCGGGTACGGATCGAAATGAAACAGATCGGTGCCCGTCAGGAAGCAGGCCGTATTGGGGGAATCGGACCGTGTGGCCGTGAACTTTGTTGTTCCAGTTGGATGACCAGCTTTATTTCGGTTGCAACCAGTGCAGCCCGTTACCAGGACATCTCAATGAATCCTCAAAAACTTGCCGGACAATGTGCTAAATTGAAATGTTGTATCAATTACGAAGTAGATGCCTATGTAGAAGCACAAAAACGGCTTCCTTCACGGGAAATTCCTCTGGAAACACAAGATGGTACTTTCTATCATTTCAAAACAGAAATATTTAAACGGGAGATTACTTATTCAACCGATAAGTCCATGGCGTCTAACCTGGTGACTATTTCTGCTAAAAGAGCTTTCGATGTAATTAATATGAATAAACGGGGACAAAAGCCCATGTCACTTCAGGCAGATTCCCAACCCAATACTGGTACCCGCCGGGATGCTCAGGATATTCTGGCACAGGACAGTCTCACCCGTTTTGATCATGTGAAGAAAAAAAAGAAAAAACGTTCTTCCGTAAATAAAAACAAATCTGAACAACAGCAGGTAAACCAGCAGCAGGTAAAACTTCATAATAACAGACAAGGTAATAACCCGGAAAACAACCATAGGGTACAGGAAAACAGAAAGCCTGTACCAAATCAAACCAGTAATACTAATAACAGACCCCATAAAAAGAAACAGAAGAAATTCATTGATAAAGGCCCACAATCCGGTCCGAATCAGGCAAAAAAAGAATGAAAAACAGTATAACAATTTTATTTTTTCTGTTGTGTACCTTCTGCTTTTCCTGCGATGACCAGGTGATATATAACCATTTTGAGTCAATTGACAAAAGCATCTGGGAAAAGAAGAAGGCACTCTCTTTTATATTTGATATTCAAGATACCACTCAACCTTATCACGTAATCCTGGAAATCCGTAATTCTAATTTATATCCTTATCAGAATCTTATTCTCGGCCGGCAGGTTATATACCAGGACAGTCTTCTCCATCAGGATACCCTAAACATTACACTGGCCGACCAATACGGCCGCTTTCTTGGAAAAGGAATTTCTCTTTTTGAAACAGATTATCCTCTTTACCGGAACCATCATTTTATACAATCCGGCACTTATCAGCTACACTTTTATCATTTGATGTATAGGGAATCTCTTCCCGGCATGCATGAAATAGGGATACGGTTAGAAACTTCCTCTACTTTGAAAAGGTAACATTTGTATTAGTATTTGTACGTTTTTTTATAGTCTGCCAGATAAGCTTTTTTTATCATTGCAATGTGAAAAGCATCTGAATCTTATAATTAAAAATCAGTTATCATGAACACGTTTTTAAAAACTCTTTTATTCTGTACCCTCTTTTTCTACATCCACTTTTCAGTATCGGCAGAGGAGATCGATGTAAAAATCAACAAAAAGTATTTAAATCTACCGGTCTCTCATAAAGTAGAACGTAACAACATGCGTTTTACTATAAACGAAAAGGATGAACGGAAGTTTGTTATCAGGCTCGCAGATAAAGAACCAGACTATTGGGTTTTCTGTGACATGACACAGTTGCAGGGAAAAACAATCCGGATCAGTTATGAAGGAGACCCGGCTGGTTTAAAGCATATTTACCAGGCTGACACTTTTGCCGGACAGGATAGCCTGTATAAAGAGACTAACCGTCCTCAGTTCCACTTTACAACCCGCCGGGGATGGATAAATGACCCTAACGGACTCGTTTATTATGATGGAGAATACCATCTGTTCTATCAACATAATCCATATGAAATGGAGTGGGAGAATATGCATTGGGGTCATGCTGTAAGTAAAAACCTGATTCATTGGGAAGAATTACCGGAAGCACTCTATCCGGATCAATGGGGTACCATGTTTTCAGGTTCAGCCGTCATTGATTATAAAAACACTTCCGGTTTCGGTGAAAAGGGCAATCCTGCTATGGTTAGTATCTACACAGCCGCACAACCGGACCGCCAGACACAATGCATTGCGTATAGTCTGGACAAAGGCAGAACCTGGACTAAATATGAAGGAAATCCGGTTATTGATTCTAAAGAGAAATGGAATAGCGTAGATACACGTGATCCAAAGGTATTCTGGTATACCCCATCCGGTCATTGGGTAATGATACTGAATGAACGCGACGGACATTCAATCTATACATCTGATAATCTCAAAGACTGGGTTTATCAAAGCCATATAACAGGGTTCTGGGAATGTCCGGAACTATTTGAATTGCCGGTAGATGGTGATACCAACAATACCCGTTGGGTGATGTATGGTGCATCCGGTACCTATATGCTGGGATCTTTTGATGGAAAGACATTTACTCCCGAAGCAGGGAAATATTATTATACGACCGGTTCTATGTATGCGGCCCAGACCTATACCAATATTCCGGAAAACGACGGCAGGCGTATTCAGATAGGTTGGGCGCGCCTTGGACACAACGGAATGCCTTTTAATGGAATGATGACTCTACCTACTGAGTTGACATTGAAAACAACAAAAGATGGCATCCGCATGGTAAGTAAACCTATCAGGGAAGCTGAAATACTATTT
>JAJQES010000409.1 GCA_021201565.1 Tannerellaceae bacterium | reverse complement strand
ACCCAGGGCGTTGCCCTGGGCTGGGATAGGGCGTCCCTACGGGACTTTCCGGGGCAGGGAATCCTGATAAAAAGGGATGTTTCGTTAGCCTGGACGGAGGGGATTTCCTGATCCCTGCTTGTTGAATGTCAGGATCTGTGATCCGAAACTCATACATCCCTGAGCTTATAAAAACAGGTCGTATAACGGATCACAGATCCTAATACTCATTTGTCGGGGATCCGGAGATCCCCTCCGTCCAAATCCCCTCCATCCAAAACGGAACCAGAGTTCCGCGCCAGCAAGACTATATGCACTGCAGGTGTATCATATAATTCTTATAGAACCTATTTTTTTACTTATATCTTGTAGGGCATGATTAAAGAGTTCCTTTTCTTCCGGAGTGAAATGTGCTGGTTTCCCATTCACGGTATTGCCATTTACGCGTTGATACAACCAGTTCTTTGTTTTATGGAAATAAGTTCGTGCAATATAGGCTAACGGTAATAATTCGGCGTTTTCTGCCAATTGTATTTTTATAGAAGTTTCCGTTATAAATTGTCCGATGTCTGTACTTAATGCTTTTAAAGCATTTTCTACATAATCATCTATCTGCTTTCTTTCTTCTTCCGAATTATACTTTTCGCACAGCCATGTATATATTTCCTTACACTTTACTGTATCGTTGCCCACATAGGGGTCTATCTTTTTTAAATCTTTCTGTAACATATTCTTTTGACTTTTTGATCTCCCTAACGAAAGAAGTTAATTATTCAATTTCTTTTCTAATTCATCCAATTGGCTGAGAAAATCTAAAAGCCGGTCAATCTCTTTTTCGTAATTTCTTCCGGTCTGTTCCTGTAGAAATCTTAATTGATCCAAACCACTTTTAGTTTTCATCTTTTGGACTTGAATCTCCTTCAAAAGTTCTTTGTGTGCATCTTTCATATAAGTTAAGTATTGGATAAGACAAATATAATAATCCTTGGCTTATTGAACAAGTTTTTAAAGATCATTTTTTTATTTTGTCCCCTGGATGGAGGGGATCTCCGAATCCCCGACTAAGGAGTATCCGGATCTCCGGATCCGGTGTTAACAAATTCCTTAAATAAGATCGCTATTTATAGGTTAGAACGGATTACAAATCCGCATACTCGTTAAGTCGGGGATTACAAATCCCCTCCGTCCAAAAACTCATACATCCCCGAGCTTATAACAAAACAGGTCGTTTATGTACCAGTTCCCTCCGACCTCGCTGGCGCGGAACTCTGCTTCCGTGCCTTATCTCAGCAGGGCAGAAGTACCCGCACGCACACCAACCACTTTATTGACCCAAATAGAGCCAAATAATCCACTACTGTCCGCTACTGTTCACCGGCGCCACAGGAGGGTTGTATCTTTACTACGGATCCACAAATCACAGGCTTCTCTTCCGGAAGAGGGGTCTTTTATTAACCTATTAATTTTTTTACCATGTCATTAAATTATCGTGTGGTAGCCCGTAAAATTCCACTGGGTGAGGAACAGGGAGAGACAAAGTATTTTGGTGTGCTAAAGCGTACGAAGCTGATCACCTACAAACAGTTGCGCAAACAGATCATGTACCAGTCGTCGGCCACTCCCGGGGACGTGAGCCTGATCTTGGACAACTTTCTGGAGTCTATGATTGCGTATTTAGAGATGGGGAATAGTGTACAGGCAGGCGACCTGGGTACGTTTTGTATGACGGCCGGTAGCCGGGGAGCTAATACGGAGGAGTCGTTTAATGCGACGTATATGAAAACTCCGCGCGTCCTGTTCCGGCCCAGTCCGGAACTGAGGGCACGGGCGGCACAGGCTAAGTTTGAAAAGGTTACGCCGGAAGTACGGATCGTCATCGGCCAGCCAGGCCCGGAGGAAGATGAGGACTAACCAACAACAGTTCATTACTACCTACCTGCCGCTGGCGCGGCAGGTAGAGGCCCGGTTCGGACTGAACCCGGTGGTGATCCTGGCGCAGGCGGCGCTGGAAAGTGGCTGGGGACAGAGTAAGCTGGCGACGGAGTATCACAACTTTTTCGGGATTTGTGGCTATGGCCGCCCGAATGAGTTCTGGAGTGGCATGAGTGTGGAACTGGGGAAGGACTCGCCGGCGTTTCGCCGCTACCGGGAACCGCTGCAAAGTTTTATGGATTATGGACGGCTGATTACAACGGCGTATAAAACGGCCGCGGGGATGAGTTACCACCCGGAAGCGTTCGCGAAAGAGATTGC
Organism: Tannerellaceae bacterium; assembly: GCA_021201565.1. Taxonomy (GTDB): domain Bacteria; phylum Bacteroidota; class Bacteroidia; order Bacteroidales; family Tannerellaceae; genus UBA4116. The sequence goes on along the minus strand of JAJQES010000409.1, from coordinate 21,118 downwards.
TTACAGCAAATACATCAGTGAGGTGAACGGTGACAACCGGGAAGCCTACCGGAGTACACTGGCCAGAATCTGTAAACAATTGACAATGGATAATTGACAGTTGACAATTAGCCGGGGACCCGGAGCAATCTAAACTACTAACTACTTTTCTACGTATGAAACATTTGGAATCTATTTTATCTTTTATTCTCGCGTTGGCGGGAATTGTGTTTACTCCACGACGGAAACGGAAACCGCCGTGTTGTCCCTGTCCGTATGTGGATGCAGAGGAACCGGTCCCAAAGAAACCGCTCCGGGAGGAGTTCCCGGACGAGACGGAGTAACTATAAGGGATTACCCCGGATAGGTGGGTTTCCTATTCCCCCGGTGGCTACGCTTCACCGGGGGTTATTTTTTCTATACCCTCTTCCGGACACGCGGACTTACCGTAGTTCCGGCAGCAATTTTTCCAGCTGTTTTTTGAACTGGTATTTGAGGTCATCGATGTTTTTGTAAGTCGTGGGGAAATGGTGTAGGGCCTGCAGCTGTTTCTTAAACTCAAACAGGCTTTGCATGTCTTCTTCTACCAGGCTACCGGACTGTACAGGCGCATCTTTGATATAGACATAGACGGAGGGTTTGCCGGAGGTAATGAACCGGCCGTAGGCTACCTCAAACTCCTCGCGGGTATATTTGCCGGCTTTGGTAAAGAAGAGGCTAACGAAGATGTCGGCTGCCTGTACTTTTTTGTTGTACTCCGCCTGGATCCCTTCGGAGCCCATCCGGTCCAAAAAATCTTCCCAGACTTCCAGGTGTAAAAAGATATTTTTGTCTACCAGCTCTTTATTTTCGCGGTTAATAAAGATTTCAAATTCTTTCCGGTCGATCTCCAGTTCAAACGAAGAGGCCAGGAAAATGGAGATCCGTTTCATCTGTTTCCCTTCTGCCTGGGGTTGAGGTACCGGTGGAGAGGAAAAACCGGAATCATAGAGTAACTTTTCGATCTCTACAGGTTCGTCGGACTCGTTGCAATGTTTGCGGACCCGGCCTTCCTGTAACCAGCGCAACAGGTTATCATATTTGAAGTAATAGGTGTTCTGTCCGCTCCGGCAGGCACTGCACGAACAGGGTACCCGGATTTCGTAGGTGACTCCTTTATACTGGCTGATGGTATTTTTTAGGGTATCTTCGATCAGCATCAATAATCCCCTGCCGTCTTTTCCTTTGTAGCGGATGGTGATCAGTTTGTGGAAATACTTCTCTTCCATCTGGCAGTGGGTGTCATTATAAACAAAATTCACGGCATTGTTCCACACCTCTTCTTCTCCTCCGGGGTTGATCGCGATGTAGCGTCCGAGTTCGGCGCTGACCTGGTTGAGCAGCCCACGGGGCATAAAGTCAAACCGGTATTCGATCCGGAGCCCTTCTCCATCTTTCCATATCCGGGCTTCGGGAGCTGCCAGCAACCGGGCGGGCATCAGGAAATCCTCGGATTTGTGTTTTTTAGGGAAAGCGACCCGGAACACCTGCAACATCTGTTTCAGCACCTCTTCTTTGTCTTCGTAGATTTTCTCTTTCCACAACCGGGTAAAGTCGGCTGCCTGAATGTGTCCTTTGCGGTCTATAATGGCGGGGTCGTCAATGATTTTATAGACGGCATTCATGGCCCATTCAGGACGCAGGATGACATATTCGCGCAATTGTTTGTGGGAGGCATACCAAAGCAAGACACCGATGTGGTGGAAGAATTCACAACAATCGCTGTAGTCGATGGCTTCCCGGAAGGAACCGGGGGCCACTTCCCGGCAAATGCGTTTGAAGGTATCATAGGAAATACAGGCTTCCTGCTTTCTCTCTTTTTTCAGGGCTTCCCGTACGGCGACCCAGGAGGCGGGTACGTCTTTCCGGCAATGGGGCAGACCGGATAACTGGGAGATGATCTCTTTCCGGATAGCGGCCAGGCCCCGGTTACGGCTTTTGAGGTTGAGCTCGTAATAGGGACGGTCCTGTGTTTTGATCAGGTTAAAGGTCCCATTGCTGAAATAGTCGTTGATGTCCGGCCAGGGCACAACATTCCCATCGTGGCAGGTCTGGCCGATAATCACAGGACTCCTGCCTCCAAACTGGTAGATGGTCGGAATCCAGTAATCGAAATTATGATGTTCCTGCCGGGTGGAAGCAAGCAGCACAAAGAGGGACTTTTCTGTCAGGAAAAAACGGTGTACAGGATAGTAGACATCCTGTCCCCCGAAATCCCAGATATGGGCGATGTAGCCTTTCTTAAATTCCCAGTCGGAAATTTCAATCCCCCGTGTCCGGGTATCCCTCGCGGGCAATTCCGCTTTGGGGTCCAGCAACCGTTTTTGCAGGGAGGTCTTTCCCGCGCTCCCATCTCCCACCAGGATCAGTTTCCCCTCCCGGATCGTCTTCGCCCCTTCCCTCCTTTTACGCTCAAAATACCGGCGGATGGCGTCGTGTCCCTGTTCTATGATTTCCATGGGTGGGTCTATAAAAGGATTCCCTCCAATGCTTATACCTATATCCTCCGCATATTCTTCAATATCCATTTTAAAATTAAAGATCCATTCCGGTAATACTTTCAATTTATTATTTCTCAGGTCAAGAAATTCAAATATCCTGTTAGTTAAGTTTTGTAGAGGTGTTATATCTGTAATCGCATTTCTATCCAAAATCAACACGTTCAGGTTTTGCAAATTTCGCAACGGGGATACATCCGAAATAAAATTATTTCCTAAAGATAATTCTCTTAAAAGCCATAAATTACTTAATGGAGCTATTGACTCAATACTGTTATCATCCAGATTTAACTTTATCAAATTAACCAGGAATTGTAATGGTCTCAGATCTTCAATGGCACATGAACTTATTGACAACTCTTTTATTTCTGAAAGGTTGTGTAAAGAGAAAACATCATCTATTAAATTACCATTGAGATACAATTCTTGAATACCAGTTAATTTTTCTAAGGGAGATAAATTATGTATGCGATTATAAGATAGATTCACATACACCAGTTTCTTTAAATGAGACAAAACAGAGATATCAGAGATTTGATTATCGTTTAAACTCAACTCATTGAGTTCCTTTAACCCTTTTAGCGGAGTCAAATCTACGATATTACTATTTGTAATAGATAAACGCTTTATTTTCTTCAATAATGATAAAAAAGAGATATCGGAAAGATTGCAGTAATCAAAATCAAGACTCTCAATATGGGTCCTGTTTTGCAAAATAAATTCCTCTATTTTATTTTCTACATTCAAATCAAAAAGGAGCAGATGTCTAATCTTTTTCAGTCTTTTCAATACAGAGACATCAAAACCATTTATCTCAATTAAGGATAGATCAGTCACAACAGAAAATCTTTCCAGATAAGAAATCAGTTCTTCTGAATCTTCTATTGAAAAATTTCCCAAAGAAATCCAAAGCAAATTTCCTTCCGGTGTTAATCTACAGGAATTAGGATGATGGTAACGATAAGTTTTCTCTCCTAAACAAGGTATTTTAATCCCATACCTCTCTTCCATCTCCCGGATCACATCTATATCTGCCATGTTGGTGTTGTTAAAAGTTGAATTCACAAATATAAAGATTTGAACAGGGATTTCCTTTTTTATACAGGATAAAATAGCGTACCGGATTTTGTGTAGAGGGGATTGTTCCGGAGCAATCCCCTCTACACAAATTTCAAAACGGCCTTAACCAAAACCTACGCTGTTCCCCGCGCAGGCGGGGACCGCATGAAAGCAGGCTCTATCACTTTTTATATGGTAACTGCCGTCTGTTCCGGTGCGGTCCCCGGTCAGGCCGGGGAACCAGGCAGTTTATGGATACGTGGAAGAGGGTGTTTTCATACATCCCTGGGCTTATAAAAAAACAGGTCGTATAACGGATCACAGATCCTAATACTCATTTGTCGGGGATCGGGAGATCCCCTCCGACCAGGCCAGGAGGGCCTTGCTCCGGAACAATCCCTTCTACCCAAAATTCCCAAACGACCTTAACCAAAACATACGCTGTTCCCCGCGCAGGCGGGGACCGCATGAAAGCAGGCTCTATCACTTTTTATATGGTAGCTGCCGCCTGTTCAGGAGACGATCTCCGGATCAGTGGCAGGGGAAACGGGTGGTTTACGGATGCGTGGAAGAGGGTGTTTGCCAGAACCAGGTGGGGTCGGTGGTGATGTGGGTTTCGGCCCACTGGTCCGGGATGTTGAATCCGCCGGGAATCAGGGCGACATACGGTTCTTCCTGGTTCCGGTGCCAGCGGGATTCGACATTGAAGATGCTCCGGGCAGGCGTATGGAACCAATAGAGGTTCTTTGCCATATAATAATCGAGATAATATTCTTTGGTTTGCGGGGCCTGATTGTTCCAGTTGGCCTCTTCATTGAGGAAATAGGGCTGGTCACTGAGCATCCGTTCCCGTACTTCCTGTATGCTGAGCAGGGTGCCCTTCTCATCGGTCACCCAGGCATTGAAAGAAGGATCGATCCAGACCCATTTAGCAAGAGAGGAGACATAGACGGCATTGATCACATGGCAATCCGTGTCGTTTGGATTTTTAGGCAGGCAGGTAATGAACCGGGAAGGAATGCCCAGTGCCAGGTAACATTCGTTCAGGAAAATGGCCAGTGCCCGGCAATTGACCCCCCGGTTATTCGTTTTGCTGTAATTATAGAGGTCAATGGCATCAATTTCGCACACAGGCCAGTGGCTGCCATCATGGGGAATGAGGTTATGGGCCCAGTTCAGGACACGGAGGATCCGGGAAATTTCATCGCCGTCCCCAGCTACAGAGTCGAGTTTAAAATAGTCTTTTACGCTCCGGATACGCCAGTTGGAAGCATCTTCATAGACTAACTCCGGAAAACCGGTATGCTCCATCGACGCGTAGGGAGCAGCCTGGCGCAATATATAGGGATAGTCACCGACTTCACGTACCTGTTGCATGGCCCGGATAAACCGTTTTTCTTTGCGGAGCAGGTCCAGGTCGGTATCCTGCATGGCATGTGAATAATTACTATACCCCGCCTCTACGGATTTATCAAAGGCATCCAGGGCATTCTTTTTGTCTTTGAGCAATGCATATACACAGGCCTGGTTATAATGCAGATTAGTAAAACATAACATCCGCTCATCATTTTTTTTGTCCGGAAAGGGTACTGAAAGAGTTTGTGTATGGAAAAAGAAAGAGTACCAGGGAAACTTCCTGATACTCTTTCTTTTTATAGTATTGACTTGTATGGTCTGCTTTTATTGTATAGTTACCTGTAAGGGTTCCCGTACTTTTTGTGCATATTCCTGGATGTATTTGAACCAGGAGAAGGAGCTGGCAAAGCCCCATTTGTTCCAGCCTCCACCGGCATAATAAACATATTCACTATCAGGCTGGTAATTGCTGAATGCCAGGACATGTCCTTCGGCTCCCCGGTCGGCAGCCTCTTCTTTGGAGAAATAAACGGCATCTGCTTTCTCGACTTTATTGGGGAATACGGCTCCTACGTAGGTTTGTCCGTTGACTGTTTCAACCGGCTCGGCATAGGCGATATACCCTTTTGCTGCATTGGCTTCAAACTCTTCGCTGGGGGCGTGCATCACCAATCCGGTCACGACTGTCTGGGGCGCATCGAGGTTGGAATATGAAATCACGAATTTATTGAGTTGAGAGTAGGCATCGAGCGAGATCACACGGGTTTCCACCACGTTGGTATTGTCGCCAATGGTCAACGGGTTATATACCAGGCGGGCGGTAAAACGCAACGGACCGTTGTCCAGGATTTCATAAGTTTTGTAGCAATAAGGATAGACAATGTCGTCGTTGTACCACAAAGCGGCTGTTCCACCTCCCAGGGTAGGTCCTACGGAATAGTTGTCGAGGCCATTGCCATGGTCTACGTGGTAGGATACGGAGTTATAGAGGTCGCGGGCAGCCTGTGGGTCTGTTTTGCGTAATTCGGCAATTTGTGCCTGTGTATCGGGATTAAGTTCTTTGGCATAGCGGTCTTCCACCACCAGGTCTTCCACCCGTTTGATCCACACATCGTATCCGAAAGCCCGTTCGCCGGTAGCCTGTAAAGCGGGCCCGTAGGTACGGAAAGCGATCCGGTCATTTTCCCAGGCGATGTCATCCACACGTTCGGGATAATGGCGTCCGTAAACCATGGGTTTAAATTCGTCCGGAGTGCCGGCTTTAATCTGGTAGGTAGCGGTTCCTTTAGCGGTGACTGTCACCGGGAAGATCAGTTTGTTGTCATAGGTTACCTGATAGGGTACCTGTTTGCCTTCTTCGTTCAGGATCACAAAAGAGGCACCGTCAAAACCGGCCAGTACATCGCCGGAAATCTCTGTAACTTCATTGGTGCGGTTTAATGCAGTGGGATTTGTTACAGCTACTTCGACCACTTTTTCCTGTTCCCCACAGGCAAAAGCAACCAGTAAAACCAGAACACAAAGAATGTTTCTCATAAAATAGAAAATTTAAATTATTGATTATTCTTACTATACGTTTACTTTGAGGGTGTAAAAATAATAAAAAATATTATTCTTTTTATTGCCTGAACAGGCATTTCGGCGGAATAGATGCAGGTTTTCCTATTCATTTTTGGGTTTTCGTTTTTGATTCTCAATAATTATACTTTCTTTTGTACGTGAATTTGTGAAGACGAACCTACATGAGCAATCCTATCACACCGGAAGTTCTAACCGCCCTTGTTAACGGAGACCATCAGGCTTTCGAGACGATCTTTATTGCTTATTTTAATAAGGTGAAGGTCTTTGTGGCACAACTCATTAAGTCTGATGAGGATGCGGAGGAGCTGGCACAGGAGATCTTTTTCCGTTTGTGGGTGCACCGTTCTTCCCTCAACACCTCCCGTCCGTTTCATACCCTAATCTATACAGTGGCCCGGAATGCCGCCTTTAACTACATCAAACACCAGGCCGTAGAACAACAGTATTCTCTCCACTATATCCCCCTGGATGAAAATGAGACTCCGGAAGAAGTATTGTATGCAAAGGAACTGGCGTTACTGATCGAAATGGCAACGAGCAAAATGCCGGCCCAGCGACAGAAGATTTTCCGCATGCACCGCCAGGAGGGATTGAACAGCGATGAGATTGCTGAAAAATTACAGATTGCCAGAAAAACAGTGGACAACCAGTTATCACTGGCTATCAAAGATATGCGGAAGATGTTGGCTCACTTTGTTCCTGGTAGTTAATAGCCTGGCTGGCAGGGATGGATGGATCACAGATCCAACTAATCGCATAGCCGGGGACCGGGAGATCCCCTCCGTCCAAATTTATCACTTTTTTATATTGTAACTCACGTCTGTTCTAATGCGGTCCCCGGTCAAGCCGGGGAACATAGATAGACTTTTAATTACTTATTCTGGTCAGAGGGGATCTCCCGATCCCCGGCTAACGAGTATTAGAATCTGTGATTCCAAAAATAAATAAATACCGAATAAACCGGGACTTATGCGTGATTAAAGGGGGTTATAAATCCCCTTCAACCAACATACTATCTATTCTTAAGTTGACAGCATTGGGTGTTGTTCTGGGAAAAATTTTACCCGGGGTAGCGCTTCGCTGAACCCCGGGCTATTGCTGGTCTCCTTTCAGGAGAGGATCCCATTGGTTTACGGATTACACGGTAGTAGTATTAATAAAAACTGAGTAATCTGTATATCCATGGTTTGCAGAGTGGATTTGCATGTTATTATTTGGGCTCAGAGGGAATCTCCTGACCAGTGGCAGGGCTGTTAAGCCGGGGAACATAGATAGACTTTTAATTACTTATCATCTATATTATTCTTTTCTGAGAATTGAAAAAAATTGCTGCCGGACCGGGAGAAAACGGGAGGTTGGTTGTATTTAGTATAAATCAATGGATAATTGACAATTTATATGGAAGAGAAGTATATTAAAGATATTATAGAGGAGTATCTTCAAAACCGGTATCCGGAAGAGACGGAGGAGTTGATCCGTGCCTGGTTAACGGATGAAGAGAAGAAGGATGAAAAATATGAGGCGCTGCTGGAACACTGGAACCAGTTGCAGGTGGAGCCGGATATTTTTATTTATGATTCCCTGGCGCTGGTGAAGGAACGTATTGACGAATTACCGGAATTGCTGGAGGAAGAAGAGATACAACCGGAACCGGTTGTCCCGGCGGTGAGTCAACAACCGGTAGCGGAAGAACCGGTAACGACCGGGCCTGCTACCATAGAGGAACCGGCGGTTGCTCTGCCGGTCATCCAGCTTTCTGCCGGAGAAATTACGGAAACTCATACGTATGAGATGCCGGAAGGGTCTACCATTATTTCAAAGAAAAACGGGAAAGAGGAACAGCTTCCGGCACCGGAAGAGCTTCCTGTGATTCAGTTAAAAAAGCCGGAAGAGGATAAAACGGAACCGGTAGTCCCTGCGCCGGCAGCAGTTACCAGACCGGCCCCTGTAACACCTCCCCCCTCTCCCTGGACATGGGAAGAGGAACCGGAAGAGCCAGCGAGCAGACCGGTTGCGTGGTGGAAAGTGGCGGCCGTACTAATCCCCTTCCTGCTCCTGGCGGGAGGAGCGGCATATATGTATTTCAGCCGGCAGGTAGTGGCTGATAAGCTGGTGGTGGAACAACTTCCTGACGGGGAAAACCGCCGGGTCCAACTTCCTGACGGTAGTACAGTGCGGCTGGCGGGAGGTAGCACGCTGAGTTATCCGGAAACATTCACAGGAAAAAGCCGTACGGTGACGTTATCCGGTGAGGGATATTTCTCGGTGAACAAAGATCCGGAACGTCCTTTCCGGGTGAAGACCCCTGCGTTTGATATCCAGGTAACAGGAACGGAATTTAACCTGAAAATGTATCCGGAAGATGAGCGGGGTATGGTCACGCTGGTATCCGGAGGAATCCGGGTAGAGATGCCGGCAGAAGAAAGTTATACATTACAACCGGCCCAACAGCTGATCTTTGATAAACGGACAACGGAAACGGTGATTCATACCCTGGAGCCGGGGGAGTCATGGAAAGAGGAGGAACTGTTTTTCTACAATGTCACTTTTCCGGAAATGGCCAGGACCCTGGAACGCCGGCTGGATGTAACTTTCCGGACAGATTCTGCACTCATAGAGCCGGAAGAAACGTATACAGTTAAATTTGTGAACGGGGAAAACACGGAGGAAATCCTGCAGGTGCTGGAGCAACTGGTCGGATTTGAGTGGGAGAAAACTGGCCGGACAATCGTTGTTAAAGCAAAGGAGTAAGTAATCAGGTATGTTGAAAAAAAGTTTTTTGTTGCCTGCTGCTCTGTGGGTAATAGCCAGTGTTTTGTCCTCTTTTTCTTTACCGGGCGAAGGTAAATTGATCCGGTTTGACACAAAGCATCAACGGATTCATGACATCTTTACCCGGATCGAACAGCAGACCCGGTTCACTGTCGGCTATACCCACAGCGGGATAGATACACTCTCTATCCTGATCCTGCCTTCAGAAGAGATGGTGCTGACGGATTTACTGGACTATGTGGCCGGGGAAACGGGTCTCTCCTACCAGGTGCATGCCCACCATATTCTCCTGACGGGAAAAGAGGAAAGCATCCGCCAGGAGACCCAGGCAGCCCGGAGGGAAGACCTGTTGGAGGAACCGGTCACCGTCCGGGGATTGGTAACCGACAGCGTAACGGGACTTCCGTTAGCTTACACAACCGTCTGTTTACTGGACCGGGAGCACACGATCCTGAAAGCAGGGGTGACCAATGACAAGGGGGTGTTTGCTATCGAAACCAACCATAGGCCGGCAGCTATCCGGATTAGTTTTATCGGATACACCACCCGCCAGGAAGCGGTTGACCCGGAGGAAATGGCTACCTGGCGCCTGTCACCGGACGGCAAAGTACTTGACGAGGTGCTGGTGACTGCCTCGGGAGCGTCTTACCAGGTGGACAGGAGTAGTTATATGGTGACGGCTAAAATGCGGGAAGGAACTTCTACTGCCGCCGAACTACTGAATAAACTGCATGGCGTACGTTTTAATCCGCTGACCAATGAAATCTTTGTCGGGACAGAGGCTTCTATTCTGCTGTTGGTGGATGGGTTACAACAATCGCAGGAGTATATCCGCCATCTCCCGCCGGACCGGATTGAACAAATTGAGGTGGTACGGGAACCTACCGGCCGTTATTTATCGGAAGGATATAGCGCGATCATTAATTTCAGACTGAAAAAAGATTTCCGGGGATATGACCTGGCAGTTCAGAATTTCCTGATCCTCAACACAGCCGGAAACAATGGGAAGGATGCAGTGATGATGGAACAACCGGCGGTTAATTTTACGTATAGCCGTAGTAAATGGAACGTGTACGGGTCGGCAGCTATGGGACGAAGCCGCTGGAACAGTGTGATGGAGAAAGAGGTAAATTATACGGATCTGTACCGGATTTTCACTGTTCCTTCTTCCCTGGACGATCCGAACAACCTGTACAAATATATAGGGGGATATGCCGCGACGGGAGTCAATTACCAGTTGAAACCGGAGCATACCTTTTCCCTGCAGTTTGAATATGAAGGGAGTGACGACACCACGGAGGACTACCAGCGACAGGAGCGGATCTCTTTTGACGGAACGAACCGGGAAGAGATGAACACATATATGTATAACGGGGTAAAAGCAACGAATTATATTACTTCTTTTTACTACAAAGGAAAAGTGGGTGAAAAAACGGAAATATACGGAGATCTTTCCTATAATTTCTATGAAAACAGGATTCATAATTTATTTGAGCAGGAAACGACCGGGAAATATAAACTGCTGAATGACTACCGGGAAAATAAAAACCAGGTGGTATCGAATCTGGATGCTACCCATACGTTTTCTCCCCTGTTTTCCCTGAATGGGGGGTATACGGGCAGTTGGCGGAGATACCGGTCGGAAAACACAACGGGAGAGATGTTCCTGAATTACCGGGAAATCCGGAATAAATTGTTTTCTTATTTATCTTTCAATATAAAGGAGCATGTTAAGGTGAGGATAGGTACAGGACTGGAATATCTTTATACGGATAATAATAAGGATCATTCGGGAACATGGAACTGGCAACCTTACCTGCAACTGAATTACCGGCCGGTTGATTTCCTGAATATAAATGCCAGTTATGTGACGGATATCCGTTATCCTTCGTTATACCAGCTCAGTTCTTTGCAGACAGCCATAGACTCGCTGTTGACTCAAACCGGAAACCCGGATCTGAAATCGGCCCTACGCCATACGATGACGGCCCGTTTTACTTTCCTGGACCGCATCACAATCGCGCCGGTTTTTAAATATACCCCGCACCGCATCAGTGATTATTACCGGATGGACCAGGGAAAGTATTACCGGACGTTTACGAATATCGCGATGAACCAATATATCCTGCAACTGACCCTCGACCAACCGGTGGGAAAACGGCTTACTGTATCAACAAATGTGTATTTATACCATGATTATCCCCGCCTGAAAGAAGAAAAGAATAAGGAAAACGGGTTGCTGATGAATGCGGAACTGGAATATTATCATCCTACCTGGAACCTGGGGCTGAATGTGACATATAGCCGGATGCTGGAACGGAGCCTGATGCTGCAGGGGTATCAGATGATTAACATGGATGCCTGGCTGGTGGGGGCTGTGAAGCAGTTTCCACGCCACAACCTCTCTATTTCTCTGAATTGGTTTCCCCCAACCGGTTGGGGATTACGGGAGAGACAGGAGAAACTGGTAGATACCTCTTTCTACCGGGAAAGTACTTCTACCCACATGAAAATCTACCAGGGTATCCTGATGTGCCGCATCAACCTTCGTTTCAACAGCGGCCAGGTAAAATCCTCCCGCAAAGAATCCTCCATCGACCGCGAACAACGCGAACAACGTAGTGTAGGGTTTTAGGCTCACTTAACTCGCAGAAGTTAATAGCTACTTTGTAGCTTAGTAGTTAGTAGTTGGTAGTTAGTAGTTAGTAGGACATTCACTTCGTTCGTTTAGTAGAAACTCGTTTTATTTTATATTTCTACTAAGTGAGCAAGGCGAACATTCTACTAACTACTAACTACTTTTTCTTAATAAAACAAAACTCGTGTATCTGATTAGGAGGGATTTTCATCTTATGGAAAAGAACAATATATGAAGAGGGTTACCAGTATAAGTCTTATATCTGTTTTTTGTTTTATTCATGCGGCAACCGGACAATGGACGGAAAGGGATTCTATCTGGTTGCAACAGGTATTATCAGGGGAGGAAGAGCTGAGATTGTCCCCTGAAACAGAGGAGACCATACGGGCAGGTACTTTTCTCAACAGCGGCATGCCACAGACACCTCTGTTAGCAGCTCCGCCGGTTTTACCTATCAGCAAAGACTTTAGTGATGTAATTCTTTCGGACACGATCCGGGACCCTCTGGATATCCTGAGCCTTCCCCCTGCTGTATTCAAATGGTATGTTCAACAGATAGACTCAGTACCGGAAATAAACCGGAATGCGTATACCCCCTTACATCCTTTAGTTCCCAAAGAATGGGTCGACATACCGGGCGCGCCTGTCCAACTAAAAACCGGTGCGGGTAATTTGTTTCTGCCGGAAGTCCGGGACGGTCAAAGCCGGGGTAGCCTGAATCTGAATACCCGGACCACTTTCTCGGCAGAGGAACTATTGCGTACTATCTTCTGGAAAAGCGAACGGGCTAAAAGGAGAAACCGTAAACATGCTACCGCCTGGAAAAATTATAATCAGTACTGATTTGCTACTTCGTAGCTTAGTAGTTAGTAGTTGGTAGTTAGTAGGACACTCACTTTGTTCGTTTAGTAGAAACTCGTTTTATTTTATATTTCTACTAAGTGAGCAAAGCGAACGTTCTACTAACTACCAACTACTAACTACTAACAGGAGCTTACTCTTTTATTATTCTACCAACAGTTATTAAAAATATTTATTATCTTTGTCTGATATATATCAACATTCTATAGAAATGACAAAAAAGAACTTCTTGTTTGTAACAGGCACACATAATCGTACTCTTTTACTAAAGAAACGAATCATTCATTATTATATTGAGAATGGAGATGCGACCATCGCAGACCTGGGACGTGAAATGAATCTGAGTGTGCCGACTGTCACCAAACTGGTCACGGAACTACAGGCGGACGGTTATATTCAGGAAAACGGGAAACAGGAAACAAACGGGGGGCGGAAGCCAATCGTTTACGGACTGAATCCAAAATCAGGTTATTTCATTGGGGTGGACCTGGGACGTGACCAATTGTATGTGGGAGTCGTGGATTTTAAAGGGGATGAGATCCTGTATGAGGAAAGAATTCCTTTTACACCTGAAAATACCGCGGAGTCTATTGCGGCGCTTTGTGGACTCCTTAATCAATATATTGACGGTTTACCTATCGACCGGGAGCATATTCTTGCGGTAGGGCTGAATATTTCCGGCCGGGTGAATCCGGAGACAGGGCACAGTTACAGCATTCTCTATGTGGATGGCCAACCCCTGGCGCAAACGATGGAGCAACAACTCCAATTGAAGGTGTTTATTGAAAATGATACCCGGGCCATGGCGTATGGTGAGTATATGAAAGGAAATGTAGAAAACCAGAAGAATGTACTGTTCATCAACATGAGTTGGGGACTGGGAATGGGCATTATTATTGACGGGAAAGCCTATTACGGGAAATCAGGGTTCTCTGGTGAGTTAGGACATTTCTGTATGTTTGAAAATGAGGTGTTGTGTCATTGCGGTAAAAAAGGGTGTCTGGAAACAGAGGCCTCCGGATCTGCTTTACACCGGAAACTCTATGAACGTTTCCGGGAAGGGAGTACGACTATCCTGGCTTCGAGACTGGAGGAACAGCAGCCGGTTACCCTGGCTGATATACTGGAAGCTGTAAAAAAAGAGGATGTGTTGTTAATTGAGATTCTGGAAGAGATGGGGACGAATCTGGGGAAAGGTGTAGCGGGACTGATTAATATCTTTAATCCTGAATTAGTCATATTGGGAGGCATTCTGTCCCAAACCCGGGATTATATTTATCTTCCGATCAAAAGCGCGATCCGTAAATATTCCCTTAACCTGGTGAATCAGGATACGGACCTGCATATTTCAGCCTTAGGGGAAAAAGCCGGCTTATTAGGTGCCTGCCTCCTTTCCCGGAACAGGTTATTGAATTGAATACCTGCGAAAGTATAGTTTATCTGCTGATCCGCTGGCGCAGATCTCTGTATCTGTGCCTTAATATTCAGGCATAGAGAACGCAGATTACGCTGATGTACGCAGATAAATTAGAGTTAAAATTCTGCGTACATCTGCGCCATCCGTGTAATCTGTGTGCTCTTTAGTTTATTTATAAACAAAGATGTAAGCTATTCATATCCGTAAAATGACTCTTAGGACAGTTTATGGATTACGAGGCCGGAACGGAGTTTGGGTTCAAACCAGGTGGTTTTGGGTGGCATGATGTTACCGGTATCGGCAATATCAATCAATTGTTTCATGGACACAGGATAGAGGGCAAGCGCTACCCGCATTTCCCCACTGTCTACCCGGCGTTTCAATTCGCCAAGCCCACGGATACCTCCCACGAAATCAATCCGTTTATCCGACCGTAAATCTTTAATACCGAGGATCTGGTCCAGAATCAGGTTGGAGCTGATGGTCACATCCAGTACACCGATCGGATCGTGGTCATCATAGGTGCCTGGTCTTGCAGTCAGGGAATACCAGTTACCGGACAGGTAAACGGACATATTATGCAATTCAGCCGGTTTATAGATGTCTGCTCCTTTCGGCTGAACGATAAAGTTTTCTTCCAGCTTTGCCAGGAATTCACTATCGGTTAATCCGTTGAGATCTTTCACGACCCGGTTATAATCAATAATAGTCAACTGGTTGGCCGGGAAGCACACAGCCATGAAATAGTTGTACTCCTCATCCCCCCGGTGGTTGGGATTCTGCTGTGCTTTTTCGGCTCCTACCAGGGCAGCGGCAGCCGAACGGTGATGCCCGTCAGCAATATAAAGCGCCGGCATAGCGGCAAACAGTTCTGTGATACGGGCGATATCTGCTTCCTGATCAATGATCCAGAAGGTATGACCAAACCCATCCAGCTCAGCTACAAAATCATACTCGGGCTCTCTGGATGTATATTTTCGCACAATGACATCGAGTTCGGGATTATCAGGATATGCAAAAAACACCGGTTCGATATTCGCATTGTTAACCCGGACATGCTTCATCCGGTCCTCTTCTTTGTCACGACGGGTCAGTTCATGTTTCTTGATGTTTCCTTTCAGGTAATCCTCCACATACGCACAAACGACCAGTCCGTATTGGGTATGTCCGTTCATAGTCTGGGCATACACATAATATTGTTCCTTATCATCCTGTACCAGCCAGCCTTTGTCCTGGAACTTCCGGAAGTTTTCAGCTGCTTTGGCATAGACAGCCTCGTCATGTTCATCAGTCCCTACCGGGAAATCAATCTCCGGCTTGATAATATGATAGAGGGATTTTTCATTGTCACCGGCTTCCGCACGTGCCTCTTCGGAATTAAGAACGTCATAGGGACGGGAAGCTACCTGTTCCACCAGATCTTTCGGCGGACGGATTCCTTTGAATGGTTTTATTATAGCCATAGTTTTTATAAAAAAAGTAGTTGGTAGTTAGTAATTAGTAGAACACTCACTTCGTTCGTTTAGTAGAAACCTGTTTTGCTCGCTTTATTTTTGTATTTCTACGAAGTGAGCAAAGCGAACGTTCTACCAACTACTAAATACTAACTACTATATCATTACTTATTCACCCGATATTTTTCGTTTCCGTTTTGAAGGAAATCTACAATTTGTTCAGCGGCGGCAATACCGGCGTTGATATTGGCTTCAGCAGTCTGGGCACCCATCTTTTTAGGGGTCGCGAAATAACGGCCCGGATAGGCTCCGGCCAGTTCTGCATCGATCGCAGGTTTGATGTCGCTCATGTATTTGAAATCCGGACGGATCTCAAACATCTGTACTAATCCGGCTTCATCTATCACCTCTTTACGGGCGGTATTCACGACAATGGCTCCTTTTGGCATAGAGTTCATCAGGTCAAAGTTGATGGAGCCTTTTGTTTCAGCGGTTGCCGGGATATGCAGGGAGATCACCGGACAGGTACTGAACAAGGCGGCGGTTGACTCCACGGGGATCACCCCATCCGCTTCAATAGCTGATATAGGGGTATAGGCATCATAGGCATAGACCTCCATGCCAAATCCTTTGGCAATACGGGCCACATTCCGTCCTACATTTCCATAGGCCAGGATACCCAGTTTTTTGCCTTTCAGTTCGGTGCCGGCAGTGCCGTTATAGAAATTACGCACGGCATAGACTAACATTCCAAAAACCAATTCAGCGACAGCATTGGAATTTTGTCCCGGCGTATTCATCACACAAACGCCTTTAGCGGTTGCTGCATCCAGATCCACATTGTCATAACCAGCTCCGGCACGCACAACGATCTTCAGATTTTTAGCAGCATCCAGTACTTCGGCATCAATGATGTCACTCCGGATGATCACAGCATCTACATCAGCAATTGCAGTAAGCAATTGAGCTTTTTCCGTATATTTTTCCAGTAACGCCAGTTCCATACCGGCTGCTTCCACCACCTGGCGGATGCCGTCTACCGCAACAGGTGCAAACGGCTTATCAGTTGCGACTAATACTTTTGCCATATCAATGTTGTTTTTCAAATTCCTGCATACATGCGATCAGAGCTTCTACGCTGCTTTTCGGCATGGCATTGTAAATAGATGCACGGAAACCACCTACGGAACGGTGTCCTTTGATACCTGACATACCGGCTGCGAGGGCAAAAGCGTTGAAATCGGCTTCCAGTTCTTTGTACTCATCGTTCATCACGAAACAAACATTCATAATCGAGCGGTCTTCTACGGCTGCTGTTCCTTTGAACAATCTGTTACGGTCAATTTCGTCATACAGGATACCTGCTTTCTCCAGGTTTAGTTTCTCCATGGCGGCGACTCCCCCCTGTTCTTTATACCATTTCAATGTCTGTAAAGCAGCAAAGATCGGGAATACAGGAGGGGTATTGAACATAGATTCTTTTTTAATATGCGTGCTGTAATTCAGCATGGTTGGAATAGCACGTTCCACATGTCCAAGGGCGTCTTCACGCACAATGGCAAGTGTGACCCCTGCCGGTGCCAGGTTTTTCTGGGCTCCCGCATAAATAATATCATATTTAGACACATCCACAGGACGTGAGAAAATATCGGAGGACATATCCGATACCAAACGTACATTCACATCCGGGTCGTAACGCATTTCAGTTCCAAAGATGGTATTATTGGAGGTGAAATGGAAATAGTCCGCATCTTCCGGAATCACATAATCTTTCGGGATATAAGAGTAGTTGGCATCTTTGGAAGAGGCTACCACATCTACCTCACCAAACAATTTAGCTTCTTTTATAGCATTGGAAGCCCACGTTCCCGTATCCAGATAAGCTGCTTTTTTATTGAGAAGGTTATAGGGTACCATACAGAACTGCAGACTGGCTCCTCCCCCCAGGAATACGACTTCGTAGCCGGCCGGGACGTCGAGCAACTCTTTTACCAGTGCGCGCGCTTCGTCATTGACTGCAACAAATTCTTTTCCCCTGTGGGATACTTCCAGTATAGACAGACCTGTACCGGCAAAATTCTCTACCGCAGCAGCCGAGTTTTTAATTGTATACTCGCTCAGGATAGATGGACCTGCAGAAAAATTATGCTTTTTCATACCAATCTCTTTTTATTGTTATTTTATAGAATTAAGTGAATCTTCTCTTTATTGTCCGTTCTTTTAAACTTGAATTAAGTCAGTATTTTTTCAAAAACAGGCGGCTAAAGTACAGATTTTTTCGACACACACCATCTTTTCGTCAGAAAAAATAGCATTTTGGCTCTCACTTTGTTCGCAGGGCTTAGTTATCAGTAGTTAGTAGCTGGTAGAGTACACTCACTCCGTTCGTTTAGTAGAAATCCGCTTTGCTCATTTTATTTTTATATTTCTACTAAGTGAGCGAAGCAAACGTACTACTAACTACTAACTACTCATATCTTCTTCCCCAAAGCCGTTTCATCTGTTCAGCCAGTTTCTGTTCAGCCGGATTGGGCTGGATTTCCCAGAAACGTTCGTTCAGCACTTCTTTAGGCAGATACTCCTGCTCCACAAAATTATTGGTATAACTGTGGGCATATTTATACTCTTTCCCGTACTCCAGCTCCTTCATCAGTTTGGTGGGCGCATTGCGTAAATGCAAAGGCACCGGTAAATTGCCGGTCCGGTTGACAGCCTCAATCGCTTTATCAATCGCCATGTAGGCCGAATTACTTTTAGGGCTGGTAGCCAGATAAACCGTTGTTTCAGCCAGAATGATACGTCCTTCAGGCCACCCGATTTTCTTCAAAGCGTCGAAACAGGCATTCGCCAGTAACAAGGCATTGGGATTGGCCAGGCCGATATCTTCTGCTGCCGAGATGACCAGACGGCGGGCTATAAATTCCGGATCTTCTCCACCGGCCACCATCCGTGCCAGCCAGTAAATAGCCGCATCGGGATCGCTTCCCCGGATAGATTTGATAAAAGCTGAGATAATGTCGTAATGCATCTCTCCTCCTTTATCATAAGCAGCCGGATTTTCCTGAAGCCGTTCCACCACTTTTTCGTCTGTGATCTCAATCACATCTCCCTCTTCAGCAGAGGTAACGAGTTCGAGTATATTGAGTAGCTTGCGCGCATCCCCTCCGGAATAACGCAACAAAGCATCTGTCTCTGTTAGTTTAATCTCTTTCTCTTTCAGAATTACATCTTCAGTAACCGCTTTATGCAAAAGAGCCAGCAAATCTTCTTTCTCTAAAGATTTGAGTACATACACCTGACAACGGGAAAGCAAGGGCCGGATCACTTCAAACGAAGGATTCTCGGTAGTTGCTCCGATCAGGGTCACCACACCGGTTTCGACCGCATTGAGCAGGGAATCCTGCTGCGATTTACTGAACCGGTGGATCTCATCAATAAAAAGAATGGGAGAAACAGTATTGAAAAAGCGGTTACTCTTAGCTTTCTCTATTACTTCACGCACATCTTTTACCCCTGAACTGATAGCGCTCAGTGTATAAAAAGGAGCTTCCAGTTTATGAGATATGATTTGTGCGAGCGTAGTTTTCCCTACACCGGGAGGTCCCCACAAAATAAAAGAAGGAACCCGTCCGGCATCAATCATCTTCCGCAGTACAGCACCCTGTCCCACAAGGTGTTTCTGCCCTATATAATCGTCCAGTGTGCGGGGACGAAGCCGTTCGGCCAAAGGTTTACTCATCATATCCCAAAATTCGGAATAAATCCTGAGATAATCAAGAGGATTACTCACTTTGTTCGCAGTAGTTAGTAGTTAGTAGTTGGTAGTTAGTAGTACGTTCGCTTCACTCACTTAGTAGAAATATAAAAATAAAATGAGCAAAGCGGATTTCTACTAAACGAACGAAGTGAATGTCCTACTAACTACCAACTACTAACTACTAACTACCATCATCAAACTTCCGCGCTGATCTTTTCGAGGTCACGGACGATGGTCATATCCATGATGTTGCTGTATATTTCAGTGGTACGGACACTTTTATGGCCTAACAACTTCTGTACGGTGGTGATATTGGCCCCATTATAAAGCAATAGGGTAGCATTCGTGTGACGGGCCGTATGGAAAGAGACTTTTTTATCCAGATTAGCCATCCGGCAGATCCGGACCAATTGTTTATTCACATTGGAATTAGAGTCCGGCGACAGGTTAAAGAGCGTACGCGGATTATCCTTATAGCGTTCAAAAATAGCGATGGCCTTTCCTTCAAATAACAGGGAAAGGGGTAAGCGGACATGCACATCGGTTTTGACAGAGGAATAGACAAGCCATAACTTATCGTCAATATAAAGGAAGTTTTCCCTTTGGATACTTACCACATCAGAGAAACGAAGTCCGGTATAGCAACTGAACAAAAATATATCCAGACACTTCCGGAGAGAACGCCTGTGTGAGAGGTCCAGGGTTTCAAGCTGGTGTAACTCCTCCGGGGTCAGGTGGGTACGCTTGGTTTCCATATACCGGATCTTATATTTCCGGAAGGGATACCGGTGCATCTCAAACAGGTCTTTATTAATGGCCAGGTTGATATACCGTTTGAGATGCTTCATGTGCTTGGCGATGGTATTGCGGTGATAATTGTTTTGCAGGAGGTAATTCTCAAAGTCACAGAGAAAATTGAATGTAATCTCTTCAAACGTTACGGAAGTCTTAAACTGGATAAGCAAATGAAGAGTCGAAAAATGGTTCTTCATGGTAGAGATCTTGAGATGGCTCTGTTCAATCTCTTTACGCATAAACTGCGTAAAGGTGGTTGCAGGCTCTTCAGGTGTCATATCTTTCAAATCATTCAGACTAAATCCTTTTCCGGACTGGACCGCCTGCAATTCTTTCCGTTCCAATTCAGAAATAAAGGTTTGCAAATAGATGTTCAGGGCATCCATGTTCGGGTGGTTCTTAATAGAACGCCGCTTTTTATCCCACTGATTGGGCTTTATATATACCTTTGTAGAAAAATATTTCTTCTGCTTCCTCCAATATGCTTCTACCTGGACGAGAGCTTTCCCTTCCGGATTTAATTGTTTTTTGCGATTGAAAACTAAGTTATAAATTACCTTTTCCATGACATAGAGTTTTTGCTATTTGCGAATGCGAAGAAACAAAATAAGTTCCTTATTTTGTGACCCCGTAAGTCAAAGATTGTGCACCTTTCCGCGCCACCAGTGACATCCATACGACTTCCAATTTCCAGGGCTATACTAAAAAAACACGTTAAAATACCCGATAATAAAGCTAAAAATATCCTATATCTGCCAACATCTTTATCAGCTTCCGGCAGAGGATATTCTTCTTATCGATTAATCTGGCAAGTTACAAAAATAAGAGAAATTTGTTATAGTTTATCGCTTTATGCAACCATTTTGAAACAATATTTTTACTATATCTACTCAGCAAGAAACAAACTCTCAG
>JAJQES010000387.1 GCA_021201565.1 Tannerellaceae bacterium | reverse complement strand
ATATAGAGAACACAGATTACGCTGAAAACGCTGAATTACGCAGATTTTTTATTTCAAATATTTTTCTGCGTAAATCTGTGCCATCCACGTACTCTGTGTTCCCTTTAGTTTTATATATACACACTTCTTTAATCTATCAGAGGGGTGCCTCACTTTTTTTCATTGCCCGGTAATTTCGTGGAGTCATGCCATACTTCTGTGTAAATGTCCGGAAGAAATAGCCTTTATTCATAAAACCCGATTGAGTAATGATCTCATCAATGGATAAATTGGTAGTGACCAGTAACCGGTCAACAATACGCAGACGGTATTCCCGGATGATTTCATTCGGCGTTTTATCCGTCACACTTTTTACCTTCCGGTAAAACTGGCGGGAACTAAGTCCCATTTTTGCACTCAACATCTCTACGGAAAGTTCCGGATTCAACAGGTTCTCCTCGACAATACGCAGGATCCTATCATAAAACTCCCGGTCCTCTTTATGGGTAAAATGCCCGTTTTCCAGTTCAAAAGAGCTAAGAGGAGAATTATAATAGGTCTTCAACTCCTCTTTACGTTGCAACAACCGGTCCACAACCCGTTCCAGATAATCCACATTAAAGGGTTTGGTAATATAAAACTCTGCTCCGGCTTCAATGCCCCGTACCTGGTCCTTAGAATCCATTTTGGATGAAAGAAGGATCAACGGTATATGATTCAGCATTTTATCCGATTTGATCTGCCGGGTCAGCGTAATCCCGTCCACACCCGGCATCACAATATCCGAAATAATCAGGTTTGGCTGGTTTACTTCCAGCATCTGCATCACCCGTGTAGAATCATTTACCGACACAATATTATATTTACCGGAAAACAGTTCTGTTAAAAACCACAACATCGAATTGTCATCCTCTACAATCATAATGGTAGAACGTGATTTATCATGTTCCTGTATCCTGTTCTCAAACACCACTGGGATGTCCGGAACAATCAGAGCATCCGGCTGTACTGTCAGATCAGGTGCCTCCTGTATAGTCACTTCAAGCAGCGGCAACACAACCGTAAAAACCGTCCATTCACCCGGGGTACTCTCTACCCGGATATCCCCTTTCAATAATTTCACCATATTGTGGCAAATCGCCAGTCCCAGCCCATTCCGGGGAGATCTGCCTGCCTGGCTCTGTGATTCAAAATCATCCAGGATTTTATACCGGTCAAATATTTCTGACAGGTTTTCCTCCCGGATGCCTTTTCCGGTATTAGACACAGCAATCTGTAACTTATCTCCACATCTGGACAATTCAATTTTTACTTCTCCTCTGTCAAACGTATATTTAAAGGCATTGGAGAGTAGGTTAGTAATGATTTTGCTCAATCCGCTGCTATCCGAATTCCAGGACACATTCTCCTCAATCTGCACCTGGTAACTGATCTCGCGGGACTCAGCCAGCTCCGCAAAAGAAGAAGCGATATTAGTCGCCAGGTCTGAAACCAGTAAGGAGGTTATTTCCAGCGATTTATTACCGGTATCCAACCGCCGGAACTCGATCAGTTCCTGAATCAACCCGTTCAGTTTATCCGCATTATGTTGGATCAGGGAAGCATATTTATAGATATCTTTATCCTGTTGGGTTTGTGCCAGAATCTTTTCACACGGACCATGTATCAGCGTAATGGGTGTGCAAAGTTCATGGGTAATATTGGTAAAGAAACGCAGTTTTGATTCATACACCTCTTCCCGTTGCTGCCGGTTCATCTTTTCTATGACTGCCCCTTTCTTCAGGTTATACCACTTGAGCGTCAATTGCACAGCGACATATAATCCAAGCAACAACAGCAGAAAATAAACAACATACGCTGCCGGCGTCCGGTACCAGGGAGGCCGTATTTCAACAGGTAGCGTATACACTTCACTCATTCTACCGGTGATATTGTTCCGGTACTGAACCGATAGGGTATAGGTACCGGGAGAAATATTGGTAAAACCGGCCGTCTGTGAATTCCCATTGTCCACCCAATGTTCACTCAGTTCATTCAACTTATAATAATAGGTATAGTCATTATTATTTATATAATCAATGACCCCGAACGACAACGCGAAAAAATTCTGGTCATAATTCAGCCGTAACGTATTCCGTCCCTTGCCCGGATACATAAAATCATAAATATTATGTCTCTTACCGAAAATAGATAATTCTTTAAAATGGATCACCGGTTCATACGGTTGCTGCATATAGTCATTTTCCATGATAGTAACAAAGCCATTCACCCCTCCCAGAAACAGGTCACCGGTTACAGGATCTTTATAATAGGCCCCGTCACAAAACTCTATGACCTCCAGTTCATCTTTCTGGCGGTACACCTGAAACGTTTGCTGGTCCATATTAAATTTTACCATTCCCAGGTTGCTGCTCAGCCATAAATTATTACGGTTATCCTCCAGGATCCCATGAATCGTATTATTAGGAAATCCGTTTGATTCATTAAAAAACCGCTTCCTGCCATCCTGCATATGCACCAGGCCATAACTCGTACCGAACCAATAGCCTTTCTCATTGATATGAATCGAATATACATCATTGATCGCCTGCGTTGTGTTTCCCTCATCCAAACGAAAAACCCGGACTTCTTCCGTAAACATATTTAACCGGTAAGCTCCTCCACCCCGGTTCCCAAACCAAAGAATAGAATCATTCTCCCGGCAGCTCGTAAAAAAACAGTTATGCACTACACTTCCATCTTCAAACACAAACCGTTTGGTATCAGTCACAACCGGCAGGTCTTTCGTTCCACCCAGTTCGACCCTGACAATTCCTTCTCCGACAGTAGCGATCCAAAGGGTCGATTCATCTGCTTCACAAATGGAATAAACGTACCGTAGGGGGGATCCATCCGCTGTAACAGGCAGGGACTTCAGGCGGTTCTCTTTGTAAGAATGATAGTTCAACCCCATTTCATTACCCACCCACAACAGATTCCTGCTACTTTTACCAAACGAATAAACAGAATTATCATGCAAAGCTGTCTCCCTGACTAATAATTGTTCCGAACGGGTATAGGAATTATTACGAACATCATATTCATACAGTTTCAGCAAACCATCACCTTTTGTTCCTACCCAGAGCGTCTGTTCCTCATCATAATATAAAGCCCGGACCGGATTGGTAACCGGCTTCCGGAAACCGGTCAGAGGAGAATGTTTCAGTGAATAATCATCCATGAAATACATCAGAGCCCCCAATCCATCCGTACCGATCCAGATAATATCACGCAAACGGTCTTTAACCATCGTAAAGATCCGGCTGTTTATTTCAAAGGACTCCGCCATATATTTATTTTTCTGGTCCGGAATACTGGTCAACTGTACCAGCCCCCGGTGTTTAAAAGCAACCACATAATTATCATTGCTCAACTTAATGATCGAAACCACTTCTCCCTTTTGCCGGCATTCCTCCCGGAGATCATAGACATAATATTTACGGTTGGCAACCGGGTCATATTCATACAATATATATTCATCATCTATAAAGTAAACCGCGTTCTCATCATGAAAACACCGCACCAATAGTCTGTCATGCCGGAAATCATCTACTGGTACCAGTCGTAACGTTTCTTCTTTCCATTCCAGAGAAAAGGCCACACACCGGTCATCATCCGTAAAAATCCGGAGGATATTATTCCGGTCCACAAATAAATCCAGGATCCGGTTCGAGGTAAGTTCCTCTACATACAAACGGTGGAAATCCTCTTCACCCGGCAGATTATATTCCACATAATTTATTTCCCGTATAAGAAAGAGTTCTCCGTTCAACCCTCTGGTCATCTGAGTGCCCCGCTGAAACTCCGGATAGCTCCGGAGGGACTGGGTATGGCGGTTAAAACGGTCCAGTCCATAGTTGGTCAGGATCCAGAAAACATTCTCCTCTCCTTCTATGATCTTTTCAATCAGATTTCCGGAAAGATTATTTTCTCCTTCAGCCGGTTTATAGATCTGTATATTTAATCCGTCAAACGTGTTAAGTCCGTCGTAGGTGCCAAACCACATATACCCCGTATGATCCTGGTAAATAGAAACAATGGAACTGCTGGACAAACCATTCCTGCTGGAAAACCGGCGCTGACTATATGCACCTGCCTCCTGCAGGGACAAACAAAAAAAGAAAATGAGCATCCAAAGGCGGAAAAGAGTCATACTGTTTTTCATACGATATACACTTAACAAATATTTATTATGGAACGAAGAAAGTATACATTTACAAATGTAAAATAAAAAGTTCGCATCTGGTAGGATCTGATATTTTATTAAACAACAGCAATTTAGAAATTATAAAAATACCGGCAGTATACTATTGCGACAAAGAAACACGCTATTCCGCCATTGTCCGAAACAAACACTATCTTGTCCTGTAAGTGTTCCTCTTTCGATTTTTAATCCGCTATGTTTGCCTTCGTAATTAGTCCAATGTTTAATCCAGTTTAATACTTTTAATATGAAAGAAAAAACAAGTCCTTAAACACTCAGGCATGCCAGAGAACCCGGAAAGTCCGGAAAATATCAGAA
>JAJQES010000426.1 GCA_021201565.1 Tannerellaceae bacterium | reverse complement strand
TTATTAATGGAACGTCCGCAAAAATACCGGGCATTGATTATTTTAAAAGGAAAAATAAAAATCATTTATTATATGGAGAAGGAATCTATCTATATTGTTTCCCTATGGGATTGTCGTCAGAATCCGGACCGGCTTGTTCGTGATCTTCGGTAACTCAAAAGGAAAGCATTTTTTTCTCTTTGATCAGGTCGGTCGGATTGAGTTGAGGGGAGGGAACATGGCACATTTTGATGTAATCACCTGGCTGGCAGGTGTATTCGTAATAGGCACATTCCTCTTCTGATAAATCTTCTTTGCTTTTTTGTCCGGAAAACAGTTGGTGAAACTGCCCGACATCCGGTTGGTCACCGGTCTTTACCAACAGGATACGCCGGGCTACGGGATTATGGTTATAATCCAGCCCCATATAAATACCCCGGATTTGATGCGGATTTTTTAGCATCGGAAGTTGCAGATAAATAGTCACCAGACTTAACAACGATTCGCTGTGTTCACTGAACAGGCTGTAAAAATTCTGCTGGTTGATAATCCCATTTCCCCAATGGATCTCCCCGTATGCATTTTTTCTTCCGGTAAGTATAGACCCGTTGTTTTCCCCTGCGCAGATAATAAATGGTTCAATCTTGAGATTATCTGTAGAGGAAGAAAGGCTGTAACTGGTATAGATTCCCTGAATGTCCTGCAGTTTTCCTGTTGATCGTCCCATTTCTTCTTTCAGACGGTCCATAAAAGTTGTTTCACTCTCACGCTGATTATCATCCGGTTCCAGTTCATTCAGCCGGCGGATCATCTCCTTCAGGTTGTTCAGTAATTTCCTTCGGGAGAGATTGTTTACCAATCCTAACGCCTGGTCAAGAGCTTCGTCCGGAGCCAGGTTCGGTAAGGCGTCAAAGTAAGCAGGCAGTATGGTCGTGTATAAAGAAGACATCACACTGGGGGCCATGTCCGTCCATTCGGCAATTTCTTTCATTTTTACTCCCTGCGCGCGCAGATACCCGATCCGCTGGTATAATTCATGTAATTCCTGCATATATGTAGCGTTCGTTCAAATTCCCGACAAAAATAGAGTACGTTTATCTCAGTTATGTTACATGAATGTTACATACATATTTCTAAAGAACTTCCTGTGTTATAAGTATGTATAATTCATGTAAATTCATTCTTTCAGACACACCGTTGTAATATCGGCTCTCTATTTTTGCCCCGTGAAAACTGAAAAACAACAAAACAATGAACACAATTCAAACAGTCAGACAACATCTCCTGAAAAAAATACCTGATCTGTTATTTATTCTTTGGGCCGGAGGGGGTGCCCTGCTTGCATACTCGATGGTCTATGCCCTTCGTAAACCATTTACCGCAGCCGCCTTTGAGGGGTTGGAAATCGGTGGGATGGACTACAAAGTAGTCGTTACCATCATACAGGTCGCCGGTTATGTCCTTTCCAAATTCGCCGGAATCCGGATTGTTTCCGAACTTAAAAAAGAACAACGCCTTACCTATATTATCCTGCTTGCCTTACTGGCACAGGGTTCCCTTGTTTTATTCGGGTTGTTACCTATGCCATTCAATGTCGCTGGCATGTTTCTCAATGGATTATCCCTGGGATGTATGTGGGGCATCATTTTTAGTTTTCTCGAAGGCCGCCGCCTGACCGATATTCTGGCCAGCCTGATGGGCATCAGTATCGTTCTCAGTTCAGGTACAGCCAAGTCAGCCGGCTTATATGTGATGAATACCTGGCAGGTAAGTGAATGCTGGATGCCTGCCCTGATTGGTGGGATTGCCCTGCCTGTGCTGGTAGGGCTGGGATACCTGCTCAATCGTTTGCCCGAACCTACGCCCGAAGATATAGCCGGGAAAACCAAACGGGAAACCCTGAACGGACAACAACGCCGGGATCTTTTTAAAAGCTATTTTGCCTTCCTGACTATCCTGTTGGTGGCGAACGTTTTGCTGGTGATCCTGCGGGACATCAAAGAAGACTTTCTGGTAAATATCATGGATGTTTCCGGTTACTCCTCCTGGTTATTTGCACGTATTGATTCGATCGTTACCGTTATCATCCTGGTTGTTTTCGGTTTGATGGTCTTTATCCGTGATAATCTCAAAGCCCTGCTTATCCTGTTGGGACTAATCTCTGCCGGGATGATCCTCATGTCTTACATTTCCTTCCAATACCATACCCTCCGGTTGAATCCGGTGTTATGGCTGTTTCTGCAAAGTTTGTGCCTTTACCTGGGGTATCTTTCTTTCCAGACTATCTTTTTCGACCGTTTCATCGCTTGCTTTAAGATCCGGGGAAATGTGGGCTTTTTCATTGCTTTAAATGATTTCCTGGGCTATGCCGGTACAGTCGTGGTATTGGTCGTAAAAGAGTTCTTTAACCCGGAAGTCAACTGGCTCGATTTCTACAATTTGCTTTCCGCATGGATCGGAGTGATCTGTACTGTTGCTTTCATCTACTGTATGTGGTATCTGAATGCTAAACCGGCTTCTCACACAGTATCTCAGCTAAAGGAGTCACCGGCTCCCCAACCGGTGCTAACAATCGAATAATTACTTTTAAAATAAATGATCATGACAAGAATCAGTTGTGCCGTTATGGATTGGGCGGGAACCACCGTGGACTACGGATGTTTTGCCCCCCTGAATGCTTTCCTGAAAGTCTTTTCAGAAGAGAAAAAATTAAACATCACCTATCGCCAGGCCCGTGAACCGATGGGACTGTTGAAAATAGACCATATCAAAGCTATCCTACGGATGCCTGATGTAGCGGAGCAGTTTTGTCTGGTGTATGGCCGTGACTGGAATGACCGGGATGTGCAGGAGATGTACCAAAGTTTCGAGAAACATCTGTTTGCTTCCCTGAGCGATTTTACCACGCCTGTTCCCGGTGTAATTGACACGGTCGCAACCCTCCGGGATGCAGGCATAAAGATCGGTTCTACTACCGGCTATACGGCAAAGATGATGGAGATCGTGCGTCCGGGGGCTGAACAGCAGGGGTACCGGGTGGATAACCTGGTGACTCCCGACGGATTACCGGCCGGACGTCCGGCGCCGTATATGATTTATAAAAACATGATTGATCTGGCTATTCCTTCTGTAGAGCAGGTTGTAAAAGTCGGAGATACGATTGCTGATATAGAGGAAGGTGTAAATGCCAAAGTCTGGAGCGTAGGAATTATTGAGGGAAGCAATGAAATGGGACTGACCTTAGAAGAGATGAAACAGACTCCCATAGCAGAGCTGGACCGGATGAAAAAGGAAGTACGTGCCCGGATGATGGCAGCCGGTGCTAATTTTGTACTGGATAATATTACGCTGCTGCCCGGCTGTATTGAAGAAATAAATACACTCATAAACGAACGATGAAAAATTATATTTTACTCACACCCGGTCCGTTGACCACCTCTGAGAGTGTACGCAAAGCGATGATGCTGGACTGGTGTACCTGGGACAAAGATTACAACGAAGGGATAGTCACTCCGATCCGTAACGAACTGCTGGCGATAGCCGGACTTGATCCGGACCTGTATACAACGGTCCTGTTGCAGGGAAGCGGAACCTATTCGGTGGAAGCTACCCTGGGCGCTACGGTAAAAGAGACAGATAAACTGTTGATCCTGGCGAACGGAGCGTATGGCGACCGGATGGGAGAGATTGCCCGTTATTATAAACTTGACCATATAATCGTTTCCCTGCCCGAAACCGAACCGGTGACCGGACAGGTAGCCACAGAGGCACTGGCAGCCCATCCGGGTGTTACCCATCTGGCGATGGTACATTGCGAAACCACGACCGGCATTCTCAATTCCATTGAAGAAGTCAGCCGGGTAGTCAAAGGAACCGGCATCACTTTTATGGTGGATGCCATGAGCAGTTTTGGCGGGATTCCTATTGATGTAAATGGACTGGGCATTGATTTTCTGGTTAGCAGTGCCAACAAATGTATCCAGGGAGTGCCGGGTTTTGGGTTCATCATTGCCCGCCGGGAAAAACTACTTGCCTGTAAAGGGGTGGCCCGTTCCCTGTCCCTTGATATCTATGACCAGTGGGACGCGATGGAAAAAGGAAACGGAAAATGGCGCTTTACCTCTCCGACCCATGTGATACGGGCGTTTTACCAGGCGTTGCAGGAACTCCGGGAAGAAGGAGGAGTCGAAGGCCGTTACAAACGGTATAGCCGCAACCAGCGTATCCTTGTAGAAGGCATGCGTTCCCTGGGATATACTACCTTATTACCTGATGAATTCCAAAGCCCTATCATTACTTCTTTCCTGTATCCATCGGAAAGTTTCTGTTTTCAGGAACTCTACGAACATCTGAAGCAGCAGCAGTTTGTGATCTATCCCGGAAAAATTTCAGGGGCCGACACCTTCCGTATCGGAAACATCGGCGATGTCTATCCCGGTGATATGGAAGAGTTGATTGATGCAATGCCTTCTTGCAGACATGAATGATAAATTATTGTTTTTCATGCGGTTAAATCGTTGAAAATAAGTATGCCACAATTGTGCCACTGACTTCCCTGTCTGGATGCGGGTTTGAAGGGTGTTCTGT
>JAJQES010000100.1 GCA_021201565.1 Tannerellaceae bacterium | reverse complement strand
TCTCTTTGGTCATCGGATCCAGTTCATACCCGTATGCATTGAGACTGTTTTCCACCATACGGATACCCCCTTTCGGAAAAATACCCCGTTTAAGCGGGGCATCTGTTTGTACCCCTACAATTACTTCATTCTTCTGATCGATGTAACCGGGACCGTATGTGTCGATTCCCTGGGGGTTTTTTGTTTCTGCGTCGTATACGCCTTTTTCGCGTTCGACTTTAAACATTTCGGTTAATTTCGACCAGACTTTTTTTGTTTTGCCGGTTGCTTCTTCCAGAAAAGATTCATCTCCGTCATAAGGTGTATAGTTACGTTGGATAAAGTCTCTGACATTTATCTCTCTTTTCCACACTTCCCCTTTGAACTCTTTCCAGTAGTCTTTTTGTTCGCTCATTATAGTAGTATATTGATATTATTATGCTTCACAATTTACATTTGTCTAATCCGACTGCAAAAATAATGTTTTAAAACATATTTTCCGCATAAAAAAGGGTAAGCTTTATTAATTAGTATGAGAATCTATAGTTAAATATAAATAACCATAGATGCAACCTACCAGACCGGCCCCTCCGATAATATTTCCCAGCGTGGCGGGAAGCAGGTTTTGCACCAGAAATTGTCCCCAGGTGATGTCTGCTCCGGTATAAATGGCTGTGGGAATGAAGAACATATTGGCAATGGAGTGTTCATATCCTAATGTTACAAACAACATGACCGGAATCCATATCCCTATGGCCTTTCCTATAATGTCTTTTGCGGAATATCCCATCCACATGCCCAGACATACCAGCCAGTTGGCTCCGATGGCTTTTACAAATACTTTCAGAAAATCCTGGTTTACTTTCAGATCCGCATACTGATGAAGGTAAGTTTGCCAGGGGTCGTGGCTAACCAATCCTGTCTGGTATGTGAAGAGCCAGGCGATCAGTTGTGTACCGATGAAGTTAAACAGGAAAGAGAGAAGCAGGAATTTACAGAAAGTGGTAACTGTGATCTTTTTCTTCATCAGTGGAAGCGTAAAAGCTGTACAGTCGCTGGTAAACAGGTCGGCTCCGGTAATGGACACCATGATCAGCCCGATAGGGAAAAGGGCTCCTGCCATAAATTTAACCAATCCCGGATTTCCGGCACCTATCCCTGGTATTCCTCCTGCTACTATCACAGAAAGGAGACCTCCGAAAGCAATAAACGCGCCTCCTAATATGGAAATAATACCAAATTTTGTGATGGATAAACGACTTTTGTAACAACCTGAAGAATAGAATTCTGTCGCGATCTGTTGCGGATTATTATAACCCATAGAATTATACTGTATGGTTAAGTTTTTTAATAAAAACTGAAATTTGCGGGTGCGAAGTTAGTTAAAGTTTCTATAAGAAAGAAAAGATAGGGTGTGTATCTATAAAAAAAGGCCCGGATTACGGGAAGAAATCCTCTTAATCCGGGCCTGAATTTAAACGCCTTATTTTATTATCGTCTGCGTACCGGTTGGATAACTACATTGAATGTGTAATTATCGTATGGGATGCGGTACTCTTCCAGTGGCCATGCGCCCCAGCTATTTACACATCCTAATCCCATTTGTTTCATATCGAATGAGAGTACAGTGTAATCGCGTGGTGTTAATTCACCGGAATGGCTTTGTCTTTTGTGCCATCCGTCATCCAGATCCTCCTGTTCAAAGTTCAGAGCAGAAGCGGAGAATGGTTTTTCAGAACGGATTGCCAGACCACGGCCATCAATATCAACCACTTTCCAGGTACGAAGATCAGACTTGGTGCCTGATTCCTGTGGGCGGATATACTGATAGTACTGGTCTTTTACCATCTGTTTGTAAAGGCCTACATTCTGGCTCAACATACGGTCGCTATAGTTTTCAGACGGTCCGCGTCCATAGTATTCGATCCGGTCGAACTGTTTCGGCATAGCCATCTGCATACCGTAACGGAACAAATGTGGCATTTCTTCTTTGGTTTTATCCACTTTCATCTCCTCTTTGATACGGATTTCACCGGCATAGTTTACTTCGTATTCCATGATTAATTCTGCATGTAAATCAGGCAGTTCATAGCTTACTTTGATCAGTGCGTTGTTACCGTTTTTCTCAACAGTCATCTCTTTTTTCTTCATCTCCGGATTTTTCCAGGCTACAAACTGGCGGTGCAGGTTCGCGCCATAATCATTGTCGGTCGGGGCTCTCCAGAAATTCGGTTTTAAAGAATGTCCGTATTCCATCATTTGCAGGCCATTCAGGGAGATTTCCCGGATCCAGCCGCTTCGTTTATCAAAAGATACTTTTACTTCTTCACCGGAAACCACTACGTGAACTCTATCTTCGTAGATATTGACCGGTTTGCATTCTTTAATAGAAGCACAATATTTTTCATAAGGTTTGATTGTCATCTGGTCCTGTGCGGTTACATACCCGGCCGGTAACAATTGTTTTGCCTGTTTCAATTTGTAAGAAGTTGTCAGTAACAATTCCTTGTCTTTGGGCAATGCATTGCGGTCATAGCCTAACTGAACCTGTACGGTTTCCTGTGGTTGCACTTTCAGGTCACTGATCACTCCCTGTACAATGATTTCGCCGTCAGCCAGGATTTGCCATTCCATGTAATGGTCACACAAACAAGTGAAGAAGTTTTCATTGTACACATTTACCAATCCTTTTTCCAGATCTACCGGAGTCGTCCAGATAGATTGATAGAATTTACGGACTTCCAGCATATGCGGATTGATGATCCGGTCCGGATTGATCAGGCCGTTGATGTTGAAATTGTTATCGGAAGCATCCCACAGGTTGAAGTCACCCCCATATTTGTAAATGATGTTGCCGTTTTTGGCATAGCCTCGTATTCCCTGGTCTACATAATCCCAGATAAATCCACCCTGCATTTCAGGATATTTGCGGATCAGGTCCCAGTATTCTTTGAATCCACCCATCGAGTTACCCATTGCGTGCGCATATTCACACTGGATCAACGGGCGTTCCTGTTTTTTCTCAGTTACATATTTTACCATCCAGTTATAGTCGGCATACATAGGACATACGACGTCTGTATGTTCCCGTTGACGGGCCTGTTCGTATTGTACCGGACGGCTATTATCCCGTTTTTTGATCCATTCGTAACAGGCTACGAAGTTCGGTCCGTCACCGGCTTCATTTCCCAGTGACCAGAAGATAATAGACGGATGGTTTTTGAAGGATTCCACCATACGTTGGTTGCGTTCCAGGTGTGCCTTTGCATACCGGGGCTCTTTTGCCAGCGTTTTGTCGCCGTAACCCATCCCATGAGACTCGATATTGGCTTCACATACGACATATAAACCGTAGATGTCACACAGGTCATACCACAACGGAGCATCCGGATAGTGGCAGGTACGTACGGCATTGATGTTATTTTCTTTCATGATCAGGATATCCTCGATCATCCGTTCCTTCGTTAATAGATATCCTGTTAACGGATCCATTTCGTGACGGTTTACTCCTTTGAAAAGAACCGGTTGTCCGTTTACCCAGATCTGTCCTTTGTCTTTCTTTAATTCGATTTTACGGAATCCGACGTTCTGGGGGAGAATCTCTGCAACCCGCCCGTTGGATTCTTTCAGTGTAATGAATAGTTTATAGAGTTCCGGATTTTCAGCAGACCATTTGGCTGGATTTTCGACTTCCATCTGTGTGTTGATGTTTCCACGTCCGTCTGCTTTTACATTTTTGCTGGTAACTGTGTTGTTGTCTTTATCTTTCAATACCAGTTCCAGATTCGCACCGCCACGGCTTACTTTACCTGTAATCGCCAGGGAACCGTTTTTGTAGTTGGAATCCAGATCAGGTGTAATGAAAATGTCTTCTACATGCAGTGGTTTGCGTGCATACAGGTATACATCCCGGGCAATACCGGAAAAACGGTTGAAGTCCTGGTCTTCCAGATAGCTACCGTCACACCAGCGATAGATCTGCATAGCGATCAAGTTTTTACCTGGTTTCAGGTAACGGGTCAGTTCAAACTCAGCAGCCATTTTACTGTCTTCGCTATAGCCGACAAATCTACCGTTTACCCAAACGTACAGGTTAGAAGTCGCTGAACCTACATTCAGGAATACCTGTTGTCCACGCCAGTCGGCCGGAATTTCAATTGTTTTACGGTAAGATCCTACGAAATTGTTTTTGGTTTCCACCATCGGAGGATTGGGTTCAAACTGATTGCTCCAGGCGTATCCGGCATTTCTGTATAATGGATCGCCATAGCCATTTAGTTCCCAGAGACCCGGAACCGGGAAGTCTACCCAATGGTTGTCTTCAAAATTCTCCTGGAAAAAGTTGACGGGACGGTCTGTTTGGTCCCGTACCCAGTTGAATTTCCAGAGTCCGTTCAGACTCATAAAGTTACTTGCTCTCTCTCTTACCCCTTCAACAGCAGCCTGCTCGTCCTGATAGGCAAAGAAGGAGGCACGGGCCGGGGCACGGTTGATGGCATTTACCTCCGGATTCAGCCATTCTTCTTTTTGAGCGAATGCAGTCAGGGTTATTAACATGCAGACACATGTAAAGATTTTTTTCATGATACTATAATTA
>JAJQES010000520.1 GCA_021201565.1 Tannerellaceae bacterium | reverse complement strand
ATTATTAAGTGGTAAGAAATGGAAAGCAATTTATTCCTACAGAATCTGCAGGAGGTTTTACAGAAAAACTACCCGCCCAAAACGAATCTTGCCACTGAAGTGGCAAAGATATTATGCATGGAGAAAGCATCTGCTTACAGAAGGCTCCGTGGACAAATTCCTTTTTCTTTTTCGGAAATAGCTATACTTGCCGGAACATCCGGGATCTCTCTTGATGAATTAATTCTGGAGTCTCCTCCGGAAGAAAAAGTGTTTACCCTGGCTTTCCTGAATCATCTGCATCCTTCGGAAGAGGACTATAGGAATATGGAAAAATATAACCGGTATTATATAACGATAAAGGAAAAAGGGGGTACAGCGGAAACGATCGAAACGTGTAATTCTATTCCCGGTGCTTTTTATTATAAATATGAGAATGTGACCCGGCTCTATCTGTTGAAATGGTTTTATCAGTACCAGCCTCAGGCGACTCCTCCTTTGTTTAAGGACATTGTTATTGAAGAACGGTTGCGGAATAGCCAGCTGGAGTATTATACTGTTTCTAAAGAAGCGGTGCGGAAGGCACATTATATATTTGATCATCTTCTTTTTTATTATACGGTTAACACATTAAAATATTTCTGTGATATCCATCTGATTGATGAAAATGAGAAAACGATTATACAGGAGGAACTGTTTTCTATCCTGGATGATATGGAACAAATTACGCTGGATGGAAGGGACCCGGTGACCGGAAATGAGATTTTGCTATATGTGTCTCTTCTTAATCTGGATACGAATTATTTGTATGTGAAAACGGAGGACTGGCAACTGACAGGTATCAAATTATTCCAGTTGAGTTGTGCGGGAACGTTGGATAAAGGGACGTTTGACGTGATCAACACATGGATTGAATCGCTGAAGAAACATTCTATGATGATCTCGAACTGTAATGAGGTGCAATGCCGGTGCTTTCTGGAGAGACAACGCCGTTTTGTGGAACGGTTATCTCTGTAATAAAATCTATCTGTTTCTAATTAACGCTGATACCAAATGAATACGTCTACTTCTTTCAATAAAAAAACAATGGAGTTATTAACTCAAAAGGAGGTGCTGAAAGAGAATCCGGCGGATGTACTGGCTGACCTGCTTTCGATTACTAAATCTGCTGTTTACAGACGGATTGATGATAAAGTGCCTTTTACGTTCAGAGAGATGGTGATACTTTCACAAAAGCTGGGGTTATCCCTGGATGAGATAGCCGGAATATCATCACCGGCTACGGAAAGACTGAGCATGCGGGTTCATGACCATCTAAAGCCGGATCAAACTGATTTTAAGTATATTGAAACATTTATCCAGGTGCTGAAAAAAGTGAATGGTAGTCCTGATTCCCGGATGGAGAGTGTAACGAATATTTTGCCTTATATGTTTTATATTCATTATCCGGCTATCGCCCGTTTTTATACCTTTAAATGGGTGTATCAGTACGGGTATTCCATGAAAAATATTCCGTACAGGGATATACATATTAATAAAACGTATTCTTCCCTGCAAAAACAATTCGTGAAAGAACTTCAGCAGATTGCCTCCAGTTCTTTTGTGCTGGACCCTCTTATGTTCTATTATCTTGTCAATGATATTCACTATTTCCGGAATTTATACCTGATTACGGAAGAAGACCTGTTATTGATCCGGGACGATCTTTTCAGGATGTTGGATGAGATGGAGTGGATGTGTAGAAACGGACATTTCAGAAGTACAGGTAAAAAGGTCTCTTTTTTTGTTTCAAATACGAACTTCACCAGTAATTATTGTTATATACAATGTGGGCCTTTAACGGTTTCCCTGATTAAAGCGTTTCTTCTGAATGACCTGGCGACTGATAAAAAAGAGACGTTTGCACAGATACAGGGGTGGATTCAATCCCAGAAGCGTTACGGAACGCTTATTTCCCAAAGCGGGGAAAGATTACGGATCCTCTATTTCCGGCATCAGCGGGAACTCGTGGAGAGCCTGACCAATCCGGAGATCATACCGGAAGATTTTTTATTCAAATGTAATTATGGTCCTGCGTAACCCTGATAAGAGATATTTTATATATTTTTGCACGAAGAATACCTGATCCTCTGATCTTAACATAAACGCATTATGAATAGTAAATCGTATCAGTTTTTTTTGGAAACTCTTGAAAAAAAGGAGCCTACAAAAAAGGCTTTAATGAACCAGTTAACAGAGTTGTTGTGTATAGAAAAAGAAGCTGTATACAGACGGCTTCGTAAAGATGTATCTTTTTCATTCTCTGAAATAGAGTTGATTTCCAGAAAATACCAGATATCCCTGGACCAGATTATAGGAAGCCATGCTTTTACCGGGAGTATGCTCTTTTACCTGATGGATTATGATTTTGTTAATACAGCTGAAAAGGATATTCAGACTACGGAAAATTCACTTGCAAGAATAGCCACAATAAAAGAGGATCCGAATTCGGAAGTGGGATGCGCTATGAATACCATCCCACTGGCATTGGTGAAAAGCAACGAGCATCATCATATTTTTAAATTCTCTGTCTACAAATGGATGTATCAGTATGGGAATTATAACCAGTTTCCACTTTTCTCGGAATTCACATTACCTGACCGGTTATGCCTGTTCAATGATATATACCGGAAAGATATAGCCTATTCTAACTATACGTACTATATTTTTGATGAGAATATATTTTCCAATCTGATAAAAGACATTTCTTATTTCAGATCCGTAGGGTTTATCTCTGAGGAGGAAATCGCTATCCTGAAGGCTGAATTGCTTGATTTTCTGGATTATCTGGCGATTATCGCGATGAACGGACGGTTTGATACAGGGAAAAAAGTTGATTTTTTTATTACGCAAATGACGATCGAATCCAGTTATAGTTACGTGGACTCTGAAAACTGTTGTTTTATTTTCCATAAACTATTCAATATGAATGACGCGGTCTCTTCCGAACCCAAAGATCTGCCTCTGATCAAAAAATGGCTGAAGTCGCTTAAAAAATCATCTTCCCAGATATCGGAAAGCGGCGAGTTGATCCGGATCCAGTATTTTGAAAAGCAACAGGAAATCGTCAATCAGTTATGAGAGCTCTGCTGTATTTATTCTATTGTAAAAAAGATTAACGGCTCCCTTTATTTTACGGGAATGTATTTTTTTATATATTTGATTGGAATATAAAACTGTAACCATGGATAATCAAATGAAAAACAGCCTGAGTAAGGACATCAGTCTGTTACAGGCGCGGGCCACAAAAGTAAAAGGGGTAGAACAAGATATACTTACGCTGTTAAAAAACACGTTAGCTCTTATGAAAGAAGCGCTCCGGACCAATGAATTCCCTGACGAACTATTGGAAAATATGGATGAACTCAGCGAGTATTTACTGGATGATACCGGACTTGAGATGGACTTCGCAAATAAAATGGAAGATCTGATAAGGGATTTTGAAGAGTTTTGTGAACCGGGCGGCACTGAACTGAGTGTGGTGGTGGACGAAATATGCAATACCTTTGCGGAAGAGGATACGCTGGATACTTATCAAAAGGTGCAGGCGTGTTGTTGCGACTGTATCAAACTCCTGGATAAAAACCTTTTTACGAAAGAGGAACAGAACCAACTACTGTTGGCTACTTTCTTCTGGCAAAGAGAAAATTACCAACAGGGAAAAATTGAGTCGATACGGAATTTAAACAGGAAGAAAGGGCCCGTCACTGAACCGCTGCAAAAACTACTTGCCAGTATCCTGATGCCTTATGAAGATAAAGCGCATGGATTTGACAGGCCTTTTGTACTGGAAAGTTTTGTTTACAATATGGAGGATCTGGATGTTAATCCGAATGAATTGTTGTATATCATCCTGAAACATTTTCCGGAGTACAATGAATTGTAAAAAGGCTTGTTTGCTAAAACGCTTCCGTCATATTCATATAGAATAAGGTTGAGTTATTTCTGAAATTATGTCCGATATCAATCCGGATATTCAGACGGGGCTGAACTTCAAAGCGCAGGCCTACGCCTGCGTTGGGTAATACTCCTTCTATTTTCATAGGAGTAGGTCCCATAAATCCGGAGCCGGCCCAGGCAACAAACCCTACGCGGTTCAGGATACGTTTGAACCGGGTCGTGCCGTCCGTATTGATCATCTGGCGGTATTCGGCCAGTAATACATGGGAGGAACGGTCGCGGTATTGTCCCATGTAATAGCCCCGCAGGTCGAAAGGGGTACCGGTCAGGGTATATTTGTTGATAGGGATATGACCAAATCTGTGTTCGCTCTGGACTGTCCAGGCAATAACTTTCCGTTTGCCAACCAGTTTGTATTGCCGGTATTCCAGTTCGACTTTGTAAAAGTTATTATCGCTTCCGAATAGTTTATTATACCAGAGTCCTTTGGCATCGAAATAGACTCCCCGGTAGGCGTTGGCCGGGAGGTCACGGGTATCGTACGATACCAGGAAGCCCAGTCCGGAACTAAAATTTTTATAGCCGTTCTCTCCTCCTCCGTCTGCTATATAAGAGGGAGCTTCCAGGATGCCGGGGGCCGGGTCTTTAAACCGGTCATAATTGAGATCAACCT
>JAJQES010000346.1 GCA_021201565.1 Tannerellaceae bacterium | reverse complement strand
CTATAAAGGATAATATTTATGGTTGCGATATCCTTGATTATAATATTAAACGAACAAAACTATTGTTATCTATTTTAGCTTTGTCTAATGGAGAGATACTTGAGAATGGCGATTTTAACTTGTATTGCCATGACAGCTTAAGAGCTAAATGGGACTCAGATTTCCACAATATAGTAGGCAACCCTCCATATGTCAAATTTCAAGATTTATCCGATGATAATCGAACTTATCTAGCAAGAAATTGGACGACAACTGAAAGTGGAACATTTAATTTGTATTTTGCTTTCTTTGAACTAGGATTTAAACTATTATCTCCCAATGGAAAACTAGGATACATTACCCCAAATAACTATTTTACATCTTTAGCTGGAGCTTCTATTCGCAATTTCTTTCAGCAAAAAAAATGTGTTTCTCGTATTGTTGACTTTAACTGCAAGAAAGTATTTGATGCACAGACATATACTGCAATAACATTTCTTAATAAAGAAGAGAATGAGTCAATCCTCTTTGATAGAATCAAGGATGAATATAACCCTAAAGAGTTTTTAACTATTGCTAATGGTTCTCCCAATAACTTAAAAGAGTTAAATGCAAAAAAATGGCGGTTGCTAAAAACGGATGAACAAAAAAATATAAAAAATATCGAAACCATAGGAATTCCTATCGGAAAGTTATTTGATATTTGTGTTGGTATAGCAACATTAAAAGACGATATTTTCTTCGTAGACAGTAAAGAGCAGATTAATGGGGCTTATTTAAAACGAACCAACAAAGGGGTATTTGAGATTGAAAAAGAAGTGACCAAATCTGTCTATAAAATACCTGATTTTAAGAGTCAGAATGATATTCAGTATAATACGAGGAAGATTATATTCCCATATGATGTAAAAGATGGCACTGCTACTCCAATCTCGGAGAAAGAATTTATTGCGAGCTTCCCTAAATGCTATGCATATCTTTTATCTGAAAAAGAAACTTTATTATCCAGAGATAAAGGTAAAGTCCAATATGACCCATTTTATGTGTGGGGGCGGACTCAGGGATTAACAAAAACGGGAAAGAAGATATTGAATCC
This sequence comes from Tannerellaceae bacterium, assembly GCA_021201565.1. Taxonomy (GTDB): domain Bacteria; phylum Bacteroidota; class Bacteroidia; order Bacteroidales; family Tannerellaceae; genus UBA4116. The sequence continues at coordinate 3,518 of JAJQES010000346.1, read as the reverse complement.
AACCTTCAGTCAAACTCCTAGGTTTTTGATGGTAGAAGAAGATACTGCCTACTTCACTAATGGATATGGACTGTTTTTTAAAGAACAATCCAAGAATTCTCTTTTTGATGACTTGATTAACCCAATTAGCAAAGTTGAGAATATTGATGTTGTTCAAAAAATACTTAATTCACAAGTGATGCACTACTATGTAAGTAAAACAAGTGTATCTATTGATGGAGGTTATCCTTGCTATCAGAAAAACTTTATAGAAAAGTTCTCAATCCCAGACTTCTCTGAAGAGGAAATACAGGTTATCCGCAACTTAAGCAACAAACTTGATATTGATGAGTTTTTAATTCAAAAATATCAATTGAAAGAGTTTTCGGGAAACCTTGTGTGATAGATTCTTAGCAAGTCATCCACAAAGGTAGGGAATGAAAGGCTGTCAATGCTGGCGGAAGAGTGTTCCTGCAATAACCCATCGCCAATTAATTCTTGTGTGGTGTTGTATAGCTTTGGTATTCTTTGGCTAAAGTCTACAATTAATAAGGCAATTCTTTCGTATTTATATAATGGATCCTCAATATTAATTCTGTCATTTAATGCCTGAAAGGCCAATATATATTTCTCAATGTACTCAGAATTTTTAAATGCAACCTGATTTCTTGCTGCTGCCTGAGAATCATATTCTTTTAAAACAATCATATAAACCTCCCCTAAGACCATACGAGGAAACCTCAAATGAAAATTCAATGATTCTGCAAAAGTCCTTTCGTAAAGCGTATCAAAATTTTTAGCAACACTGCTTAATTGACTTCTTACATTGACAGACAACACACTTTCCGTAAAAAGACTGCCATATTTGTCCGTAAAGCCTTTTAGGTAAGTAGGGAAAGTCAAAGTTTCGGGACTGACCAAAATGTTATTAGGAATTATGGATACATCTTGATTTTTGTTTTTAAGATATCCTGACAAACATAATTCCTTATCTTTCAAGACAATTGATCTATTACTCCTTCGGGCAGGAGGATTTGCCACTTTTTGTAATCTTTGGAGTTCAGGATTAATTAGAGTTGGGTGTATTCCAGCGTTTAGAAAAGCTGTTTTTACCACATCATGTATAAGCTTAATCGGACGTTGACTTCTAATCAAAGCATTCTTCCCGGCTTCACCATTAGCGATGATTGCACTTTCAATATCTCTTTTAATCTGATTCAGGGCATCTTGAAGTTGTATTGTCACGAAAGGAATCCCGGTGTGATTATCGGTCAAATTTGTCATTATCGCTAAAAAAGTCTTTAAGTGTTATATTAAGGGCACATACTATTTTTTCAATGTTAACTATTGAAACATTGCGTTGCCCATTTTCGATGCTTGCGATGTAGCTTCGATCTAAATCAGCTGCATAAGCTAAATCCTTTTGTGACATCTCGGATTTTTCCCTAAGCTCTTTTATTCGCTGACCTATTTTCAATTTTACATCCATGTTGCAAAGGTCGGAAAATGTAGACTATAAATCAAAGACTATAAGTAACATGCAAAAAAAGACTGCATTCTCGAATGCAGTCTTCATAAAAAGTATATAAAGTGATTATTATTAACGAGCTAATTTGCTTCTGAGTGCTTTCAATCTGTTTGCTGCCTGCATATTATCAACTTTAATATATCTCATAAACGCCGCCGGACTTTTATGTCCTGATATTCGCATGAGTTCCTCAGCGGGAAAGCCAGAGAGATACATATTGGTACAGAACGACCGTCGACAAGTATGCGAAGACATCATTTCCCACTTCTCATGAATCTCTTTTGCTCGGAGGTTTCCTTTTTTGCGGACAATCTCTACTTTTTGCTTTAGCTTGGCTTTTTTGCCAAGTTCTTTCAGGCGCTCATTAAACTTATAACTGGGTACTTTGGGCAGGTCATAATCGTATTTCTCCAATATATCCGGCACATAGTCTATCATCGGGATAATAACCGCTTTATGGACTTTACGCTGTTTGAGATTAATAGTTTCGTTAGTGACATCGATATGTTCCGGGCTAAGTGTCGATAGGTCGCTGTACCGCAATCCGGTATAACACCCCACAATAAATATATCACGAATCTCTTCCAGTTCTTTATCGTCCGAAAGATTGAGATTGTAAATCTTAGCAAGTTCTTTCTCGCTTAAATAAATAGCATCTGTTTCTTCTTCAACAACTTTGAAATGGGTAAGGTCAATTGCCGGAATAGTCCCTTTTGCAATTTGATAATTAACAAATCCCTTCAGAAGTCTTACGATCTTTCCTGCAGAGTTAGTTAATAATCCAACTGTTCCATCCGGCTTTTGTGCCTTATAGAAAAGGTAATCCATAAATTCATTGTAGAATTTAAGATTGAGATTTCGGAACGTAACCGGTTGTGATGAATGTTCCTTGAAATTGGTTAGATGCTTTTTTAGCGATTTATAGTCCTTTATTTGGTCGGCAGATACTTTTCCTTTTTTTTCTTCAATGTATAAATCTAATGTATCAAACATATTTACCCGGTTGGAACGCTGTTCGTACTCCCGGTTCTTTTCCAGTTCAAGCAACACAAAATCCACAATAGGGTCTATGCCGTTGTCTTTAGCGTAGATTAATATCTCACCTAACTTCGATGTGATTTTCGTCAAGGCAGAATCAATCTCTTCAAATTCGGGACAAGCTCGTTTTATCCAACGTTTTTTATCATCCCAATGGTCGGGCTTGATATTATATCCGATGGATATAAGTGTACGCTTTGTGCGATTGTAATTGTATCTCACATACAATGGAGTCTTTCCATCGCCGGAGACATAATTTGGTTTGATGTAGGGGTAATATAGATTTGCTATACCGCTAAATTAACTGTGTTGCGTTTGTGTTGCAAATCTACAAAAACTATTCGAAATAGACAAAAAATATTAGAAGCTAAAATTTATAAGATACTGACATTCAGCAATTATTAGGAACTATTGAAAACTATGAGAAATATAATAGAGTCCCGGCCATACCGCCAAAGTAGTAATTCAACCGAATAGCAAAGCCCTGATAATCAAAAGATTGTCAGGGCTTTTCGCTTATATACCCCTCCTAAGTACCCAGCATAATATGTAGATATAACACCTCTATTACGGGTACTATTCAGGGCTCTTTCTAAATCCCCGAAATGGCGCCCTGATTTGGATTCTAATGTATTATTTATCAATATTTTGCGTAGTGTGAAAAATACCGGGAAATAATACATTTGTTTCACGAAATTTTAACTATTATGAGCAATCAAAAAAAGAAGAACATGTAGGGTCCTACGGTTGACTGTACAAACCCAAACCTGTGACATTGCAATGAGGCGTTCAGTAAACCCTGAAAACAGGAATCAGGGTAAGCAAAAATGTAAAACCAAAGACCCCTTAAACCTTGGAAAAACTTATCAACCCAAAAAACATAACTGCAATATAATATTCCCATAAGTTATAATGACAAGAAAACCTTTAATTTGCCTAATGTTAGATTTAAATTTCTCTAAATCAATAATAT
>JAJQES010000122.1 GCA_021201565.1 Tannerellaceae bacterium | reverse complement strand
GTATATAAGGGTTTTATTCATTTCTCTATATTGTTTTTTATTCAAAGGTATCTAAAAAGTATTTTTTCTGCTATAGATGCTATACTTTTGGTTAGTATGTTTGTCTATGGGTAAAGGTGAGAGGGGTTTTTCCGGTATAGGATTTGAAGTCTTTCAGGAAATGGTTGTAATCGTAGTAGCCGCTTTTGAGAGCTATTTCTGTAAGGTCTTCGTTGGTTGAGGTGGTGAAGTTTAAGTAGGCATATAGGAACCGTTGTAGTTGGATATATTCTTTGGGAGAGATGCCGAGACGGGTCAGGAAGTTACGTTCCAGCCATTTGTAGTTTACGCCTATATGCATGGCGACTTCTGCAACTGTTGTTTTTCCTTTGCTGTTATTGATGTATTGGATGCCTGTATCCAGTAGTGCATTCTTTTTTAATGGGGTTCCGGATGCTTTTATACAGGAGCTTATGAGCCTTACTTTGTTTTTTATATCTTTCTCTCTATATATCCGTGAGAGGAGTTGAGGGTTGATATTCATTTCCAGTAGTGGTACAATGGATTTCTTCCGGAAAAAATGAAGCGGTAAATTGAACAGATGGTAGAATGCCTGTGGATAGAAACGGATAACAAAGAGTGATTCAATGCTATGCAAATTGTTTATGTAGTTGTGTTTCATTACTCCACCGTCTATCCATCCTGTCCGGATTTTGTAGGAAGTCTGGTTGTTCCGGATGCTGACTGTATCGTTTATTTGATGTAGTAAAATCAGGGTTGGCAGTCCGTCATTAAAAATCAGGTGGTTTGCTTGCATATCGGCACAGGAGAAAATATAAAAGCCTTCAAGGTAGTCTTTTATGTTTTCTGAAGGATTGATTTTTTCCCAACCGGGATTACTTTCAGAGGAGCTGATTATTTTTCTGAGTAGGTCGATAGGCATAATGCAAAAGTATGGATTCAAACTGAATTAATGTGGTTTTTTTTATGTCTAATTTTTACGATAAGTAAGAGTTATAAAGTCATATTTTTGTGTTAAAAAGTTAGCAGTGTAATGATTATAAAAACGGATATTGAACTGGAAGGAATGCAGAGAGCGGGCAAAGCGGTTGCCGGTACCTTAAAAGGGATGAGGGAGTTTGCCCGGGTTGGGATGACAACGAAGGAACTGGATGATTATGGGCGGATGCTACTGGACGGATATGGTGCAAAGTCGGCCCCGTTTTTTACCTATGGTTTTCCGGGAGCTACCTGTATAAGTATCAACAATGAAATGGCGCACGGTATACCCTCTGCCCGTAGGTTTTTGCAGGAAGGGGATGTAGTTAATATAGATGTTTCTGCTTCTCTGGATGGTTTTTGTTCAGACAATGGGGCTTCGTTTGTGTTGGGTGAGGATATCCATGCTGTCGGGAAGTTGGTGGAGACTTCTATGGAGGCTTTGTATAGTGCTATTGGAGTGATAAGAAGCGGTGTAAAAATATCGGAGGTGGGTAGAGTGATTGAAAGAGTGGCCAAAAGGGAAGGGTTTACGGTAATCCGTAATCTGGGAGGTCATGGTATTGGAAAGTCACTCCATGAGTCTCCGGATTGTATCCTAAATTATTATGACAGGTATGATAACAGGCGGTTTAAAAAGAATATGGTGGTTGCAGTGGAGACGTTTTTGACAACCGGGTCAAGCTATGTAAATACTGAACCGGATAAGTGGACGCTGACTGCCAATAAGGGCGGCTATTGTGCCCAACATGAACATACGCTGGTTGTAACGGAAGATGAGCCGCTGGTTTTAACTGATATGAATGAGATTGTAAAAAAGTAGTTGGGTGTAAGAACGTATATTATTCTATCTCTTCTATCCGCTTTATCTGCCTGTTTAAAAAATAGTCGGCGTATTCAGTATAGTCTTCTGTTTCATAAAAGGCAAGCAGACTCTTTCTATAATTCAGAATATCAGCGTCTTTTGCAGAATATACAGGTGTGATGTCTGCATTCATCAGGGCTACACTTTCCATCATCCGGGCAGTACGTTTATTCCCATCAATAAAGGGTTGCAAACGGGCTAAATTGCAATGTAGATAGATTGCTTTTTCTAATGGATTGGTATATTTTTCCTGATTGAATAAAATCTCATTTAATTCACGTTCTATCTCTTCCCTGTTTTTCAGAGGTGTATACGACGTACCACTTATAAGAACAGCACGTGTTCTTAATGAACCTGATTTTTCATTTGAAACCAATCCGGTTGAAATGGATTGGTGAATGCTGAAAAGAGTTTGTTCATCAATAACCTGTTGATTTTTCTCCTTATTGATATATTCAACTTCCGAAATGAATGTATTGTAAAGATTCTTGAGCATTTTTGCATCTTCATACCGTTTTTCGGAGGTAATGTCATCTTTTAGTAACGCTTCCGTTTCAACATATGTATATGTATTTCCCTCTATTTTCCCCGAATAATAACACCATATAATAGCCAGGTCTTTTATTTCATTAGAATAAAGCTCTGATAATTTTGCTAAAGGATTTTGCTGTATGAAAGCTGCTTTTTCCTGTTGTTCATTGTTGAATATGAGTGTCATCTACTTTTGTTGTTTATTTTATATTACCCGCTAAATTCGTTTTATTTCAATATTCGCAGTATAAATATAGAAAATTTCACTTCATATATTTGTAGAAGTAATGGGATAAACCGTTTCTTTTATTCTTTGCTGGCTGTTTATCTGTTGATTGTGTTTATCTATATCAGGATATGTTGCTACGTTTATATAACTCCGATTTGCAGGAGGCTGTCGGTATGCTTTGATGGATTGTTGCAAGTTGGAAAAGTATATCTGAATCTTTCTTACCTTTGCAGTCTTAATTTATCCATTCATGTTCCAAACAATCTCTTTTATAGCTGCGTTTCAATCTTTATTCTTTGCTGTACTTATTATAACGAAGAAAAATAAGAGTGTGCTGGATAAGCATCTTTCTGGCTGGTTAATTCTATTGACTGTAAATATCGTATGTATTTCTCTTTCTCAAAATGAAAATCTGTCATATTCGGGATATTTGGTTTATCCGGGCTATATCCTGTCTGGTTTGCACGGGTTTTTCTTATATTTATGTACCAAGTCGTTGAGTAGTTTTAATTTGAAAAAATTCAAAAGGGAGTATTTTATCGCCATTGTATATGGAATATTGATACTTATTGGATTTGTTTTGAATGGTTTCTATCCACAACCGGCGGCTATTATAAGTAGGAGCGTTGCTTTTCTGTTTAATGTTTTTTTTATTGTTCTGGCGGTCCGGTTATTTCATTATTACAAAAGGTTTTTGGAGACAAACTTTTCTAACGTAGATAAGGTAAGTTTTGACTGGATGAGGTTTCTTGCTTTTGGATTGATTATTTTATTAGGCGGAGCGTTGATATTGGTAATACTCCACGAGTTTTTTTCATTTTCTCTATCTTTATACAGTGCTTTCTCCGTTATCGTCTTATTGTTTGTCAATATATTAGGGTTTAGAGGAATTAAATACAGCACACTGTTTAATCAAATCGTTATTCAATACAATCAGCCCAAAGCATCAGAATCAGATGAACTTCCGGTTAATAAAGATAATTCATACGCTAATTATGGATTAAAACAAGATGATGCTATTATCCTTTCTGAAAAACTTACACTCTATATGCAGAAAGAAAAACCTTACCTCCATATGGATTTAACTCTGAAAGACCTTGCATCTGCATTAGATACCTATCCTCATTACATCACACAAGTACTGAATACTGTTTTCAATCAGAATTTTTACGATTTCATCAATAGTTATCGTATTGAAGAGGTCAAAGAAAGGTTACTGGACTCTCAATACCAAAATTTAACTGTACTGGCCATTGCTTATGATTGCGGATTTAATTCCAAATCGACCTTTAACCGGATTTTCAAGCAGAAAACCGGATTCACTCCAACCCAATATAGAAACTAATATATGCTGAATATCAATTGATTTATCGTCCTGCTTATATGAGTAGGACTGTTTGTTTTCGGTTATATGTCTCATTCGCACGAGTGAGACGACCCACCTCTGCAAATGCTCTTTCTTTGTATCGCTTTAGCGGAAAAAGATAGAAATAAATCATTTAAAAATTAAGAGTATGAAAATCGAAACAATTAAATCCAAAGGATTCGCACTATCAATTATTTTATTTCCAGTGATGTTATTAGCGGGATTTATTATGCATCCGGATTTGTTAGAGATGAAAATGTTACACAACGGACAAGACCTTGCTCATCGTTTTCATAACAATAACCTTTATCATATCGGACATTTTATCGTTATGATAGCAGTACCTTTAATAATTACCGGAATGGTAGGGATAATGAACAGCCTTCAGGAAAAGGGAAAGAAATACGGTTTCTGGGGCGGAATAATAGGTATACTCGGAGCATTTATTTTAGCAGTTGATAAAGGAGCATTGTGTCTTATCATGTCAGCTTTCGATACCCTTCCGGAAGCACAATTCCAGGCGTTTATTCCTTATCTGGATGTAGTGGTAGAGAAAGCCGGATTACTATGGATTGTCTACTTTTTACCTCTCTTACCACTGGGTGCAATTATTCAAACTATTGGATTATTAAAAGAA
>JAJQES010000264.1 GCA_021201565.1 Tannerellaceae bacterium | reverse complement strand
AAATAATTAAGTATAAGTAAAAGAAAAAGCTCAATTGCCTGTTGTATTGACAATAAATAATTAGCGAAAGCTGATCCATAATTGTCAATTATCAATTGTCAATTGTCAATTAATATATGATTTATCCTGATAATTTTGAACAAAAGACGGACTTTGATAAAGTCCGCAGATTAATTGCAGAAAAATGTCTGAGTCCTTTAGGACAAGAGAAGGTGGAGGAAATGGCTTTCTCTACAGATTACGATCTGATATCCCAACAATTAGAACAAACCAGTGAATTTGTAACGATCCTGGAGGGAGACGATGAATTTCCGGCCTCTCATTTCCTGGATGTACGTTATTCATTGAAGCGAATCCGGCCAGAAGGGACTCATCTGGATGAAAAAGAGCTCTTTGATCTGAAGCGTTCTTTACAAACCATTCAGGAGATCATTCGTTTCTTCCGTCCTACGGTCGAAGAGGAAATCAACTATCCTTCGCTGACCACCTTAGCAGGTGACATTTTAGTTTTCCCGGACCTGATCCGGCAAATTGACTCGATCCTGGATAAGTTTGGCCGCGTAAAAGATAATGCCTCTCCGGCATTGGCACAGATCCGGAAAGAAATGTCCTCTACCATGAACGGGATCTCCCGGAGCTTACAATCGATCCTGCGGTCAGCCCAGGCAGAAGGGTATGTAGATAAAGACGTGACACCTACTATGCGGGATGGACGGTTGATGATCCCGGTTGTACCCGCTTTCAAACGAAAGATCAAAGGGATTGTACATGATGAATCCGCCAGTGGAAAAACAGTGTTTATCGAACCCGAAGTGGTCGTGGATGCCAATAACCGGATCCGGGAGCTGGAAGGGGATGAACGCCGGGAAATCCTGCGCATTCTAACGGATTTTACGAATAGGGTACGTCCCCTGGTTCCGGATATTCTCCAATCGTATGAGTTTATGGCTGAGATTGATTTTATCCGTGCCAAAGCTCTCTTTGCAAAACAGATCAAAGGCATCCGGCCTGTATTTGAAAAAAGACAGCAGATTGATTGGTATCATGCTATTCACCCGATCCTGTTCCTGACTTTACAGAAACAACAGAAAGAGGTAGTTCCGCTGGATATTACATTGGAAGAAGAAAAGCGTATTCTGCTGATCTCCGGGCCCAATGCCGGAGGAAAGTCTGTGTGTCTGAAAACAGTCGGATTGCTCCAATATATGCTACAATGTGGTTTATTGATCCCGGTCTATGAAAATTCCCGGACCGGAATCTTTGAGAATATCTTTATTGATATTGGCGATGAACAAAGTATCGACAATGACCTCAGTACCTACAGTTCGCATCTGATCAATATGAAGTTTTTCCTGCGCCACTGCAACCGGAAAACCATTCTGTTAATCGACGAGTTCGGAGGAGGAACGGAACCTCAGATCGGTGGAGCTATTGCCCAATCTTTGTTAGACCGGTTCAACCAAAAGAAAAGTTTTGGGGTGATCACTACCCACTACCAGAATCTAAAGCATTTCGCGGAAGATACGGAAGGAATCATTAATGGAGCTATGCTATATGACCGCCACCTTATGCAACCTCTGTTCAAACTGGCCATCGGGAATCCCGGCAGTTCGTTCGCCGTAGAAATTGCCCGGAAGATCGGTTTACCGGAAGATGTGATTACTGAAGCGTCCTCCATTGTCGGTTCGGATTATATCAACATGGACAAATACCTGCAGGACATTGTTCGTGACAAACGTTACTGGGAAACCAAAAGGCAAAACATCCGGCAACAGGAAAAGAAACTGGAAGATATTACCGGACGCTACGAACAGGATCTGCACACAGTAGATAAGCAACGCAAAGAGATCATACGGGAGGCAAAAGCCGAAGCACAGAAAATCTTAGCGGAAGCGAATGCGAAAATCGAACATACAATCCGGACGATCCGGGAAGCACAGGCGGAAAAAGAACAAACCAAAGAAGCCCGTAAAACACTGGAAGAATTCAAAGCGTCTGTGATGTCTACCGAAGAATCGGATGAAGTGATTGCCCGTAAAATGGCTAAACTGAAAGAGCGGCAGGAACGGAAAAAGAAAAAACAGAAAACCTCTGCAAATCAAACCCAGGTATTTGATAAAGAAACAATAGAGGTTGGGGACCATGTACGCCTGCAGGGTCAACAGTCAGCCGGTACGGTCCTGGAGCTCCATGGGAAGGAAGCATTGGTGGCCTTTGGAATGATCAAAAGTTCCGTTAAGCTGGACCGTTTGGAAAAGGTGAGCAAAGGGCAGATCAAAAAGGAGATGAAAAAGAGCACCTTTGTCAGCAGCCAGACTTCAGAAGACATGCGTGAGAAAAAACTCCACTTCAAACAGGAACTGGATGTCCGGGGCATGCGGGGTGACGAAGCCCTACAGGCGGTGACCTACTTTATCGATGACGCCATTCTGGTAGGTGTTGCTAAAGTCCGTATCCTGCACGGCACGGGCAGCGGCATTCTGCGCCAGCTGATCCGGGATTATCTGCGTACGGTGCCGGGAATAACCTCTTATCACGATGAACACGTCCAGTTTGGAGGTGCCGGCATTACAGTGGTCGAACTGGAGTAATCTGTTTAAAGATGGGACGTCGGCCACCAGGAAGGCTTCGTCTTAGAAGCTTTCGGGCTGGTACGGCAATCGAAACATCTTCTACGGGCATAATAATAATCCCCACTTGCCTCTTCTTTATCAAACAGACCTAACCCTTTCTCCCGTGCCTCCTCCGGATCAGTGGTAAGCTCACAATTCAACATAGGTGCTTCATACGCACCTTCCTGATAATCTATGTACCGTTCTGCCAGACTGGGCACAGAGACTTCCACATATCCTATCACATATTCTTCCGGATCCGAAAGACAAGAGATGTTTCCCCGTAACTCCGTTGGCATAGATGCAAAAATACCTCCGGTAGATTCAACATTCTTTTGTAAATTATAGAAATAATCATACGCTTCCTTCCTGAGTGCGTATTGCTTTACACCGATATGATACAAAACGGATAATTTGTCTTCCGTGGGTAAAATTTGTGTCAGTTCTTTTTGGGAGATACGCGCTTCTGCCAGCTTCTCAGCCGATCCCAAAAGAAAGATCTGAGAACTATCTTTCCCCCAGCAATAATGAATATTATTAGAAGTCCATAAATCATACGCATAGGAATCTGTCTCATCAATTCTTGCCATAAAACGAGAGTTTACTTCCCAGTTTTCTTCATAGATCCACCGGTAGAACTGAGCCTCTCCGGTCGGATCATGCGTAGCGATCCGGATACTTACAGGAGCTCCTTTCTCCTTTTTGTACCAGAAAACACTATCTACTTCCGGAGTAACCACCGGAGTCAGATAGGTGGATTCATATTCTTTCCCGTCTATGGAGACATGCAATTTATACTGTTTAGTGAGATCCAGGTCTCCTGTTTCAATAAGATAAGTTCCCTGGCTTTCATATTGTCCCCGCGGACTTTGGCTTCCATCATCGCTCACCACATACACAGTTGCATTATTCACGTAGGTTTCTTCCGTAAATTCTTCCAGGATCCCTACACTGTAACTCAGTTTTACTGTCGTTTCACCAGAGGAAATCATCCCTTCTATCACCAACATTCCACCTAACTGGTCTACATCCTTAGCTACATATTCAGATATACAGCTCAACATACTACCCAAACAGGCAGTTAGAATAAGGATATTCAGATATTTTGTAATTTGATTCATTTTACTTCTATTTCTTTATGTGCAAAAATAGTTCTTCCACTCGTAGTTATTCCTTCTATAGTCACAGTAAATTCGCCTGTAAGGTCGGACGTTGAAAAAGGAACAGAGACCCTTTGCGTTTCCGGTAGTGGTACTTCCGGTAACCATAAAAGCGTATGCCTGTAATCAGGCAGGCGGCTCTCCTTCTGTTCCGGCCGGTTATAATCAGGCATGTAGAACTGCCGGAAAGGCTGTGTCCCTTCATAGTCAAATATCTGAGTGGTTGCATCCAGGGTCAATCCTATATAATCATGATTGTAGGTTTTAAAAGAAGCAATTCCATCAAACATTTGTCCACCAAACACATATTTCCCTCTGTACACTTCTATCTTTTCCACAGAATAGGGATCGTACCGGAAAATCATTTCATGGTCCAGTAAAGGAATCCCATCTAATAGTACCAGGGTATTACCGGAAGTAAATCCCTGGCGGTCTTCAGTCAGGACAGATAAAACCCTTTTTCCGTTTATCCTTCTGAAACGAAGAGGTAAAATAAACTCAATAACTACCTCTTCCATCGTAGTAAAGCGTGTGTACTCATCCAGCCGGTAGGTCCAGTCCGGTGTCCACCGGAAATAAGATTCACCTGCTTTTATCCGGTTCAGGGAGTCTGCATTGAAAAGATACAGAGTTTGTAACCCCACACTTCTCTGCAACAATTGTTCTTCCCAGTCTTCCTGCAGGCTCAGTGTGGGTAAAGAAACAGGAGCCGGATTTACAAAAGGCGACTGAATATCTAATCTGAAAACAGAAGAAGTCAATCCTATCGCAACGGTTGCGATCTCTTCTCTTCCACTGATCCCTTTTGTATAAAAGGTAACCTCTTCGCCCTGAGCCCGGCCTCCGAACAAGCGAATATCATCCCCCACAAAAGCAAGTAAAGAAATAACCGCATCCTGCTCTGCCGGCGGAGCACCTGTCTCCACATTTACAAAAGATCCTTTTATAATATGTCCTTCATACTCGGGTAAATAGTCAGAAGAGATAGAAGGTTTGTTCATTAATGTCAGCTCATTACGCCAGGTCTGGATGGTTTGCACAGGGGCTGAAGTAGTCAAATCTTTCCCTGCGACAGAGATGGAAACGGAATATAGGTCTGCCGGTAAATTATCTAATGTGATCATTCCCTCTTCCCGGCAACCATAGACTTGTTTATCTGTTTTCAGATCAACCGTATTCACCAACATAGGCTTTTTCGATTCACCTGCTAAAGTAGAGTCCACCACTTCTACCGTTCTATCGGTCCTGAACGTATTGATTACCGAAATCGTTTTATTATAAAACACTTCCTCCCCTTCATTATTCATAAAACGGGTATAACCTACCAGACGGTAGTTTGCGGTAGGCCAGGTCACAGGGATTTCCAAACACCCCTGCCCTGTTCCTTCCTGTAATTCTATTTTTGTTTGTAACAAAGAATTCTCTTCATCCTGCACTTCTATATATCCCACTTTACTGAGCGTAGTGGGTTTGCCTTCGTCATCGGTAAGATAGATTTTCAACCACATCAGTTCACCGGCCAGATACACGTTCTTGTCCGTCTGGATATAGACTCTTTCCCGGTACTCACTATTGGCTTTCACCGGGCAAATAGTTCCCGTCCATAGGAAAAGAAAGAATACAACCTGATATATATTGCTCTTCATAATGACTTAAAACTTTATATTATATGAAATAAAGGGGATAGGCGCACCGAATATCGCTAACTTATATCCCTGTAATTTCCCATTCTCCGAAACATAATAAACCGAATAAGCATTCTTGCGCCCTGTCAGGTTATATACCCCAAATGAAATGGTACTATGGGTTAACAGGGTTATATGGTGACTGGGCTCAATATTAAAGGAAGCATCCATACGGAAGAAATCCGGAATACGATATTGGTTTCGTTCGGAATAATAGACGAACTCCCCTCCGGCATAATTATATTTTGACACCGGCAAAGTAATTGGACGTCCTGTACTATAATCGCAGTTGAGTGAAAAACTAAACCGGTGGGTAAATTTATAGTTTCCAACCATCTTCACTTCATGCGGCTTATCGTAATCGGCAGCATACCAATTCCCGTGATTTACGGGTTCTGTAATACGCGGATCTTTCTGGCGAAGCTGTGTACGCGACCAGGTATAGCTTACCCAGCCATTTAATTTACCCAATGTCTTTTTTACCATCAACTCCACCCCATACGCACGTCCTTTTGTCTCCAGCACATCTGTCTCAATATGGTGGTTCATTAAAAGCTCCGCCCCACTACGGTAATCCAGGTAATTGTCCATGGTCTTATAATAGCCTTCTATCGAGGTTTCAATAATATTTCCCATAAAGTTTTTATATAAACCGACTGCCACCTGCGAACCACTCTGAGGCCGGATATTCGCATCACTCAGTTTCCAGGTATCTGTAGGAGACATAACAGTTGTGTTGGACAACTTATGGATATATTGTCTCATGGTATTAAAACCTGCCTTGACAGAGAACCCATCCTTAAATTCATACCGGGCGGATATACGGAATTCCGGGCCATGATAGGTTTTGAAGGCTCCTGTCTGTGAAACCGTATCAGCAATAGTGGACAAAGAAGGCAGATACCGGTCATCATACGCCAGGTAATCCCGTGGACCCAATGCCGTAAAGAACGAATAACGAATGCCGGCATTTACGGAGAATTCCGGGGTAATGTCCCATTTATCCCCTATATACAGAGCATATTCCAGTGCTTTTTCTTTTTGCATGTAGTCCGGCACGACCAGGGAACTATCTCCATACGGCAGGTATTTTCCCGGTAACAGATCGTAGTATAAGACACTTCCTCCCCAGTCCATCGTATGTTTAGTATCCACATACCAGCTAAAATCGGCTTTGCCGTAAAACTGGTTTATGTTGAAAGAGAGATCAAACGATTCTGTTGGAATCTCCGTATTTTTTGTTCTATAGTCATAATGATCATACCCGGCAGTAAATACCCCCGACAATTCCGGATTAATAATGTGCCTCCATTTAGCGGATACATTCGCATTCTGGTAAGAATACTTTTCATTCTCATCAAAATTAAAACGGTCACGGCTATAATATCCATTGACATAGAGGTTATTCAGTTCATTAAACTTATGATTGACCGTTGCATTGACATCATAAAACCCGGCACTTCCATCCCGGTATCCGCTATCATCGGGTAGTTGCCGGAGCAACCAGTCCGAATAGGTAGTACGTCCCCCGAGGATGAAGGAAGTCTTTTCACTCAGGATAGGCCCTTCCAGCGTAAGGCTACTGGTCAGCAAACCGATACTGGCAGAACCTTTGAACTCTTTTTTATTTCCTTCACGGCTATTGATATCCAACACAGAAGAAATACGTCCTCCATAGCGGGAAGGAATACTACTTTTATATAACTCCATATCTTTTACCAGGTCCGGATTAAACGCCGAAAACAGGCCAAACATGTGAGTCGGATTATAGATGGTGCCGTCATTGAACAGGATCAGGTTCTGGTCGGTCGCACCTCCACGCACATTAAAACCGCTGGAGACTTCGCCTACAGATTTCACACCCGGAAGCGACATCACGACACGGAGAATATCGACTTCCCCAAAAGCTGTCGGAATGTTCTTAATATCTTTAATTTTTAATCTTTCCACACCCAAACCGGTACTTCTCACATTTTCCAGCTTTTCCGAAGAAACAGTGACTTCCTTCAATGCGTAGACCTGCTCCTCAAGTTCAATATCCAGCTTTCCTCCGGTATGCAAATAGATATGCCGATGGGTATCTTTTAATCCCATCCCCTGGATAAAGAGTTCATTCCGGCCTGCCGGCAATTGAATCGTATAATAGCCATACGCGTCTGTCGTCGTTCCGATCAACGGATCTTTTACAAACAAAGCAATTCCAATCATAGGTTCTCCGGTTTTAAAGTCAGTCACCGTTCCCGTCAGGGTGACCCGGCCACTCACCGCATCCGAAGGATCCCCGATTTCATATACCTTATTTTCAGAAGAGGCTTTCTGCTCCCGTCTCCTGAGGGAAAGGTGGATGCCGGACCCATCCCCTCCATCCTCTGTTCTCCTTACCCGGTCAAAATAACCTTCCGGTAAAGAGGTCACCAATGTTCCCTCCTTTACAACAAATATATTTTTCTGAAAAGAATACGCTTGAAGTCCGTATGTCTCTAAGACTTCTGTAAGCAACTCTACAGGATCTTTTCCGGTTGCCTGCAAGGTGAGCACCTGCGAACCGACATCCTCCGGATGACAATAGATACGTATATCCGTTTGTTGTTCTATCTGACGGAACAGATCCTCAAAACTCTCTTCCTGAAGAGTAATATTCACTGTCTGTTGGGCCTGCAGAGAGAATAGAGAAACAAAACTCACTAAAATATAATAACTGATCCTTTTCATTTTTACTGAGTTATTTTTTCATATTGTTTTACCACCTCTATTAAGAACCGGTCCGGATCCTGGTTGAAATTCAAATGATTGCTCCGGATAAACTGCTTTAATTCTCTCTTTTTATCTTTAAAAATGTTCAATAAAGCTCCCTGGCTATTGGCACTATAAAAGCGGTCTCCTTTTAATACGTAAAAACGCATCCCGGTTTTAAAAGTGTAACTTAGTTGAGTATTTGTGATCGTTTCCTGTAATTCTACCACCAGTCTTTTCATTATCCCATACGTTCCCTCATACAATTGTGCATAATAGCCGGTAGGAGGAGAAGCCGGACGGTTATCCCGCTGATGATAAATCAGATAATACCCATGCAGGGTAGCATATTGAAAACGATCCGGAGATAAAACAATATTATAATGTCCACCCGGCGTGTTTAAAACCAGTTCATTGGTGTAGTAATCTAATTTTAAATGGACTTCGGGATAGAAAACGTTGTCATACATCAAGGTTCCTGTTGCATATTTATCCGATACAAGAAAGGGATGTTCCTTATAATAGAGAGGATACTTCATGTGTTCTTTTCCGGTATAAATCGCAGCATGCGACACACTTTCTTCCTGATATTTAGTGATCAGGCCGGATATATGATCTGTTGATACAGAGGTCTCCTGTGCACAGATGGAAAAAGGGATACACAATATACACAAGAAAGAATAAATGCTCTTCATAAAGAATTGAATAATAGGGTTTATTGGGCTTCTAATTCTCTTCTAATACAAAAGAACAATAAAATAAGGTCAAAGACAAATAATTTTCACAATAAAATACATTATTGCAAACATTTTGTTTTAAAGTATACGTAAATACCTTACGAAAATATAAATGTATCCATTTTTATATACCCACTTCTCAGTGGGCAAGATTTTTATTTAAGACCTTTCTGATCTCTTCTTCCGGCAGGTCTCTTCTTGCGGCATAATCCCTCAGCTGGTCCTCCCCAATGGTTCCAATCATAAAATAATGAGCTTCCGGATGGGCTATGTAAAGACCACTGACCGCCGCTGTGGGATGCATCGCACCGTTTTCCGTTAATGTAATACCGATCTGGTCCATATCCAGTAAGGAGTTCAATACCAAATTCATCTTCTGGTCCGGGAGAGAGGGATACCCTATAGCGGGACGTATTCCCTGATATTTCACTTTAAAGAGCTCCTCTATACTCAGATTTTCATCCGGACTATACCCCCAGTATTCTTTCCGTATCTTCGCATATAGATATTCTGCCGTAGCTTCTGCCAGACGGTCTGTCAGGAATTGCAATAACATAGCTGAATAGGTATCCCCTTCCGCTTCAAATGTCTTTTTCAGATACTCCGCTCCGGCTCCTCCGGTCACAGCAAACGCTCCAACATAGTCGATCCGGCCTTCTGTTTCCGGCATCACATAGTCAGCCAGGGAAGTATAGATTCCATCTTCCCGTTCTACCTGCTGGCGCAGCATGGGGAAGTCAATTCCGTTGATCCGGAGGGTATCCTGATAGCTTACTGCCGGAAAGATTCCATACACGGCTTTACAATATTCCGCTTTCATCCGTTCCAGACGCCCCAGCATTTTAACAGCATCTTTATATAACTGCATAGCTTCTGCCGCTTTGCTCCGCTCTTCTTCCGGAAAACCGGCCAGCCAGCCGGCACGGCAGGAATCACAGCCATGCAATTGGGTAATGGAAGCATATTTACCACTCAGGTTCCAGGAACTGAAAAAGTAAATCCAGTTTATATAAGGTACTACTTCCTCAATGGGTATATGGGAAAGGACCTGGATACCCTTCCGGTTGGGTTCCGTGGGCTGCCAGCTTTTCCAGTCTATTACCGGAGCCTGTTTCCGAGCCTCCGCGAGCGGCACCAGTTTTTCCTTCTTCTTATCCAGAGAAGCACGCAACAGGGCATATTCCCGGTCCAGTTCAGCAATATAGGCTTCACGGGTTGCCGGATTAAGTAGTTTAGCTGCAATCAGCGGATTCTGGGAAGCATCCAACACATGGATCACCGGATAATCGTAATGAGGTGCGATTTTCACAGCCGTATGCAACTTTGACGTAGTAGCTCCCCCGATCATAATCGGGATAGTAAGGCCGGCCTTCTGCATCTCGTCCGTGACATGTACCATCTCCTCGAGCGAAGGGGTAATCAGCCCGGAAAGGCACACCAGATCCGGCTTCTCCCGGATCGCAGTCTCTACAATTACTTCCGCCGGCACCATTACTCCGAGGTCTATCACCTCATAGTTGTTACATGCCAGCACAATAGACACAATATTCTTACCGATATCATGTACATCGCCTTTTACTGTAGCAAACACTACTTTCCCGGCTTTCGACGATCCGGCTGAACTCTTTTCCGCTTCAATAGCCGGTTGCAGGATGGAGACTGCTTTCTTCATTGTACGGGCGGTTTTTACTACCTGGGGAAGAAACATCTTACCTTCTCCAAACAGCTCACCGACTTTATTCATCCCTCCCATCAGCGGGCCATCAATAATGTCCACCGCACGGTTATATACCGAAAGGGCTTCCTGTATATCCGTTTCCAGATAATCTACAATCCCTTTGACCAGCGCATATTCCAGCCGCTCTGTTAACGGTTGTTCACGCCAGGCCAGTTGCTTCACCTCCTCTTTGGGAGAAGCAGAAGCCTGCATATTCTGGGCATACGTGATCAATTCTTCTGCTGCTTCCGGCCGACGGGCCAGAATGGCATCTTCCAGCAAGGTACGCAATTCCGGATCAATATCATCATACAGGATAGAAGTTGAAGGATTTACAATCCCCATATCCAGGCCATTCCGGATCGCATGAAAGAGAAAGACCGAATGCATGGCTTCCCGCAGGTAATTATTTCCCCGGAAGGAGAAGGATAGGTTGCTGATTCCACCGCTTACTTTTGCTCCCCGCAAATTATCTTTGATCCATTTCACCGAACGGATAAAGTCCAGTCCATACCCATTATGTTCCTCCATCCCCGTAGCGATCGCCAGCACATTCGGGTCAAATATTATATCCTGCGGATTAAATCCGATCTTTTCAGTCAGCAGATGATAGGCACGTCCACACACTTCAATCTTCCGTTCGTAGGTATCCGCCTGTCCCGTTTCGTCGAATGCCATCACAACCGCCGCAGCCCCTAACCGACGGATACGGGCAGCCTGTTGGAGAAACTTCTCTTCGCCCTCCTTCAGACTGATGGAGTTCACGACACTTTTTCCCTGGGTACACATCAACCCGTTTTCTATTACCTCCCATTTGGAAGAGTCGATCATGATAGGTACACGGGAAATATCCGGTTCAGAGGCAATCAGATTCAGAAAGGTCACCATCTCTTTCCGGGCATCTAACATCCCATCGTCCATATTGACATCAATGATCTGGGCGCCGTCTTCTACCTGTTTCCGGGCAATGGATAAGGCCTCTTCATACTTCTCTTCTTTGATCAGACGAAGAAACTTCCGGGAACCGGCCACATTACACCGTTCCCCTATATTGATAAAATTATTTTCAGGTTTAACTTCCAGTACTTCCAGGCCGGACAGCCACAAACTCTCCGGCGCGGCGACCGGTACATGCGGCGCGGCGCCTTTGACTAAAGCCGGATAAGCGGCGATATGTTCCGGTGTGGTTCCGCAACAGCCTCCGATAATATTTACCAGCCCTTCCTTAATAAAGGTACTGATATGTCCCGCCATTGTTTCAGGCGTCTCATCATATAACCCAAAACTATTTGGCAGACCGGCATTCGGATGTGTACTGATATAATAAGGTGCCGTTTGTGCCAGTTCCCTGACATACGGCAACATTTCCCCCGCGCCAAATGAACAATTTAATCCTACACTGAGAAGATTAGCATGCTGGACAGAGGCCAGAAAAGCAGTCAACGTTTGTCCGGAAAAGGTCCGTCCTCCCTGTGCAGACAATGTAAGGGACAGCATAATGGGCAGATCTTTCCCTTTCTCCCGGATCACCGTATCAGCCGCTTCCAGCGCTGCTTTCGCATTCAGTGTATCGAAAACGGTTTCGATCAGGATAATATCTATCCCTCCATCTGCCAGCCCTTCTATCTGTTCTTTGTAAGCCTCATACATATCCGTATACGTAACCGCCCGGTAAGCCGGGTTATTCACATCCGGACTCATCGAAGTGGTTTTATTGGTAGGACCCACCGAACCGGCCACAAATACCTGCCTGTCCGGGTGTTGCGTCATATATTCATCCGCTACTTCCCGGGCGAGCTGTGCAGCAGCGACATTGATCTCCCGGACATACGCCTGCATCCCATAATCTTCCATGGAGATACGGGTAGCACTAAACGAATTCGTTGAAAAGATATCCGCTCCGGCATCCAGATAACGGCGATGGATCGCCTTGATAATATCCGGCTGAGTGATGCAAAGCATATCCATATTCCCTTTCATATCACCGGGCAGGTCTTTAAACTGCTCTCCCCGGTAATCTTCTTCCGACAGGTTATATCCCTGGATAAGCGATCCCAGTCCCCCGTCCAGGATTAAAATACGCTCTTTTAGGGAATTGACCATTGACCATTGACCATTGACAATGGGTTCTACCTTTGATAAAGAGTGATTGGCTAAGGTCGATGTAGTATTTATTTCTGCTGCTTCTATTTTCATCTTTTACTTTCCTGAATATGTAAACTAATTGGCAATTGTGGATTGGCTCAGGCCGGTCTCCGGTTATCAATTGTCAATCCGGTAAATGGCTGTCAGCCATTTATTTTTTAAATGCTCTGTCCATCTCACGGCGGTCGTCACGTTCTTTGATAGAATCCCGCTTATCGTATTCTTTCTTCCCTTTTGCTATCGCCACGACTACTTTGGCGTATCCTTTCTCATTGATAAACATACGGGTAGGAATAATCGTAAAACCACTGTTTTTAGCTTCACTTTCTATTTTACGAAGTTCTTTTTTGTTCAATAACAATTTCCGGTCACGACGGGCCGCATGGTTATTATAGGTCCCATAAAAGTATTCTGCAATATACATATTTTTGACCCATAACTCTCCTTTTTCTATCAGACAGAATGTATCTACCAGACTCGCTTTTCCCAGACGGATCGACTTAATTTCAGTACCCGTAAGTACAATCCCGGCAGTAAATGTATCGAGCAATTCGTAATCAAACGTTGCCCGCTTATTCTTGATCTGTATATTTTTACTGATTTTCTCTTTCATCTTTCTACTTTATCAAACATGTAACCCTGGCATAAAGATCATCAATAACTTACCAATGATCATAGGCATCAGGAGAATAACAGCCGTCGAAACACCCACAAACTTCAACAGGTCTTTCTCTTCTACCTGCATAAAAGGTCCGGCACCCTCCCACACAATATAAGTGGTATATAACAAGAAGAAGCGCAGGAAAAAGAACTCCGGCAACAAACTCAGGACAATTTCCAGCGCATACATCAGGACTGAAGAGTATCCGACAAAACGTTGCCATAGTTTCAGGTCTTTCGCCCGCCCTAAAAAGCCGGGTCCCATTTCGTTCAGAATATAAGAGGATAGGAAAAATCCCCCAAAAGCTGATACCAGCGCAATAATAGCCGCCTTCAGTGCAATCTCCGAATCAAATTGCTTGCGTGTTACCAGAATACTTAAAAAGGCAGCGATAGCCACCATTCCGATCAGGGGATAGATAAAGCGGGACAAAAACTGTTCGTCCGTCTCCTCCTTTTCCGCGAGCTTTTGCCAGGCTCTCGCCGGTTGGGTGATGAGTTGAATAACCCATGAAAATATATCCTTAAACATTTGTATTCTCTCTTTTGATCAGCAAAAGTACAAAAATAACAGATTCATAGGAAATACTCTTTCATTATTCCCTTCCTACAGGTTATATTCGTATCATTTTTCTCCGTATTCCGGAGGGAAAACAGATTTTTTTTCTTATCTTTATATTCTATCTGTCAAGGCTTGTTTACGATCTTTTCTACTCTCCTTATTCAAAAGCCGCCTATCAGTAAATCATTTCACCCGGGAGGAATCTCTATTACAGCCTGGTGTAATCCTTATTACACCACGGTGTTATCTTGATTACACCAGCGTGTAATCCCTTAATGTTCCTATTGAAAAAAGTTAATGCCCGTATTAAAAGGTGTTAGAGTTCGTATTGAAATAGGTTAGTGTTCCCCATAACAACTCAGTCTTACCGGTATGGTATAAAAGGAATAGGACTATCGCAAACTCTTAAACGTTGGATTTGTAATCTATCTGTCATAGGCATTACAAGACAAAGTAGAGAGAAATCCGAAATTATAATACTATTTGTCAATCAGGTATCGTAAAACATTATTATATTTGTACCTTATAATGTACATAAATTCATAATTATGAAAATTATCAGTTCCGCGGAATTACGCAACAACATGAAAAAATATTTAGATACAGCCAGAACCGAAACAGTCGTGATCCAAAGAGGAAAAAACGAAACATTTGTTCTGACAAAACAAGAAGATTTGCCCGAAGACTTTTATAGAGGAATTACAAAAAACGAATTAATGAAAGGAATTGAACAGGATCTGAAAAAAATATATCATAAAGAATGAAAGTCTTGTTCTTACCTGAAATCAGAGATTATTTTGAAGAACTATCAGTTATCCTTTATCAAAAAGAATATTTTGGATTCTATGAAAGTGCCCTGCAGTATGCTGATGAATTATTCTCAGATATAGAAATCAATTTACCGAATAAACATAAAAAAACAGCACCTAAGTATTTCGACAGATACGGAAAAGAAATGTATTATGCTACCTTTAGGAAAAACAAAAATACTACATGGTATGTCTTTTTTCATATCTATTATTCCCAAGAAGAAACCATATATTTTGTCAGATATATGAGTAATAACCACGTAATAGCCCAATATTTTTCATAAATAATTTTAACAGAGAGGATATGCTATCATCTCCGTCCGGGAACTTTCACTGATTACCTTTATTATATAACCAACTATTTCTTACATACTGAACCGAATGCACAATAAAACAGATAGAACGCGGTTAGCAGGACGACTCCAACTGAGCCGGTCTGGTTGCCGGTGGCATCGGCTGCGATTCCCATCAGGAAGGGGAAGAAGGCCCCTCCGGATACACCGGTGATCATCAGGCCGGAGATTTCGTTGGCTTTTTCAGGCCGGGCTTTCAACGCCATGGAATAAAAGATGGCAAACACACTGGAACAGGTAAAAGCAACTACACAAACCAATCCTAAAATAAGGAAACGGGAACCGGCAAACAACAAGGCCGTTACAGCGAGAATTGCTATCACCATATTGATCCGGAAAAAAATCTTTTCCGGAATCCGGATGAGCAGGAACGCTCCACAGGCAGTCCCAATCGTACGGGCGGCAAAATACCAGCTGGAACCATACCCGGCGGCTTCGATACCGGTCCCCGGAATGCGTTCCAGCAATAATTTAGGAGTTACAATGTTCATCCCTACATCCAGTCCGACAATACATAAAATACCCAGGAAAAGAAACAGAATCGTACGATCGCCCAACAAGCCGAGAATTTGTCCGAAGGAAGAAGAGATTGTTTCACTCTTTTCCTGCTGTATAGGGGTAAGGATCAGCCAGAGAGAAGACAAACAGGTAATAGCGGCATACAGGGGAAACACCAGTTCCCAACGTCCGAAGGTAACCGAACAATAACCGGCCAGAATGGGTCCCAGGAAGGAAGAGAGGGCTTTGATCAGCTGGCCGGTGTTCAGGCTACTGGTCAGCCGTTCTCCGTTTACCACATTGGTCAGTAAAGGGTTGAGGGAAACCTGCAGGACTGTATTTCCTATTCCTAAAAAAGCAAATGCCAGATAACAGGTGGATTCATTAAAGAGAACAAACGGCAGGAGCATGCCGGCAAATGTAAAGAGCATACCGGCCAGAACTGTCTTTTTACGTCCGATCTTATCCATCAGCATGGCGGTTGGAATGGAAAGCACCAGAAACCACAAAAAGACCATGGAGGGTAAAAGGCCGGCCTGTGTCTCTCCCCATTGGAATTGTTCCCGGGCATAGGTTACTGAGATACCGACCAGGTCACAGAACCCCATTATAAAGAAACCGAACAGGACGGGCAGAACGGCTATCGTATTATTCTTTGTCATGGTTGAAAAGTTATTGTAAAACGAAATTTCATATCTTCACCGAACCACTGCGGATAGTTAGTTCCCCACAGGGTATTCAGCAGATTAAAATGGACTCCTTTTTCACCATCGGGCAATTCATTGGAAAACTCCAGCATATTCCGGTCATTGAATCTGACCAGAGGTGCATCCATGGATTCAATCCGCACCTCCTGTCCGGAAGATTGCAAACGCACGTAACGGTCTATTCCATGTACCAGCCGGGCACCATTCTCTACCACATTCCGGGCATCAACCTCCCGCCCCATTTTCTGAACAAAGATATCCGGCCGGGCAATGACAGGAGTAAAGGAAAACCAGGCTGCTTCGGGTACGCGGTTTTTAGGTTTATCAAACCATTCGACTTTTACTTCTATGATGGATTGATCCGTAGGAAATGTATAAGTAATATATACTTCACGGGGCGCACCAAACAGAGACTCAGCCGGCACAAGGCTCAACTTAATCCATTCACAATCTTTACTCTTTCCTTTTTGATATCCTTTTATCTTATAAGATAGGGTTTTACTTTGTGCGTTTGTCTTACCCAAGTCCGCTTTTCCGTAGTCATACAACATCCACCATTCGGGATCGGGAGGACAATATAAACGGATAAAACGGGTAAAATCCTCTTCCGAATAGGTTTGATACACAAATTCACCCAACCCGTGACCGTTATCATTCCATACAGTACGTGTTTTCTTTTCTTTCAGTTGATTGATCGCTCCTGTCCGCGGATCAAATGAAAGCTGAAAACCGGATGTAGAAATGAGTTCTCCGGTATAGGGTTTAAAATTGGTCTTATCCACAGGGCCTTCCGGATATAATTCAGATAATGTTTGTAACGCCTCTTTTTGCAGGTCCCCCGGGAGATCTGCTATTCCCTGGTAGATGAAGCGTCTTTTTTCGTTCCAGGATTCTTCCATGAGGTGGAAAATATCCGTTTCCATAAACGAAGGAAAGCGGTCGAATTCATAGTATTCGTAATTTTTCAAAAAGGTCTTTATATCCAAGCCCCAGGTGTGTTCGGTTACCATCAGCAACGGAAAAGAAAAACGTAGATCCGTATCACTTCCTTCCACTAACCGTCCCTCTTCAATCCATTGGTTCCTCAGGCGCATCAGGGCACGTAGTTGTGCAATCTTTTTAGGGTCGGAAGCTACTCCATACATCCAGGTATCCCCTATTTCGGAAGTCACTACCGGCAGAGAGTCTTTTACTTTTGCAACTTCATCAGCTACCTGTTCCAAAGAGGCGGCTATAATTGAGGCATTCGGATACGTTGTTCTTAGCTGCTCATAGAACTGTCCGATCTGTTCCCTGGTATGGGGGCCATGATTATCATGGGTAAAATTAAGCATCACAACCGAAGTGGTTCCGGGAATTTGCAGGGGCCGGGCATAATCCGTCTGATAAATGATCACCATCTCTTCTCCCCCTGTATCTCTCCATCGGAATACTTCCGGAATCTTTGCTACCGCGGCTCCCGGATTTATACCAATATGCAGTAACTCTATGCCCTGTTTTCTGAACAGAGGAATGGCGCTCCGGGTCAGGCCGGGTACATCTGTGATCTTGGCACTCCGGGTAGTACGTCCATAGGTTTTATCTAATTGTTGTGATAAGGTAAGTCCTAAGGAAAACAATGATGAATCCGCCAGTTCGACCTGTGTGGTAAAGGGCATGGCATGCCACCGGAAATCTCCCCGCCGGATCGCTTCTTCCATCCGGGTCCGGTTTTCACCGGAAGCCTTTTCAAGATAATTCCAAATCAACCACGAACCGGTACTCCACGGATACCGTATATTCCCATCTTCCTGCGCAAACTGTTCTGAAAGAGCTAAGGCTCCGGGAATAAAAAAGTGATTGTAGGTATCTACGACTTTAGAACCCAGTTCAGTAAACCCGACATCCAGATGGGTTTTAAAGATTACATATACTTTATCTATCGTTTCATCTGTTTCCCGGTCACCGGAGAAAGCAACTACCGGTCCGGCTACAAGTATAAAAACCAGGTAAAAAGCAAGTTTACGCATGATTGTATGATTTAATAGATCTGTTTTAAAGATAATATATTCCCGGATACGCCTGTTCTCAACCCAATGCACACCGGGAATAATTATCTTTTTTTATCTTTTACCAGCTGCAGGTTCTACTCTGTTGCCGGTTGGGCAGAACTTTTACTCCAATAAGGGTTCTGATAGATAGGAGAATCGGTAAAGCCTTCCGTTTGCTCAGAACTGGCCATGAAATGTGAAGCAGCAACCGGATTAAGATAATGACCCATTTTCCATTTCAGTCCTCCCTGGTCTCTTATCACCCCACTATGTACTTCCTGAGGCCGCAGATAATCACTTTCGCTTCTTGGGGATACATTCGGATCTGAGCCACTATCAACCAGTTCGTCTCCATACCAGTCTGTCATCTCACTATTCCAGAGTTTAAAGCCTTCCAGATGATAAGGAGTCGTTTTCATCTGATCCAGAGAACGCCATCTTTTCAGATCCATCCAGCGGAAACCTTCCGCCATTAACTCAATCCGGCGTTCCCGGCGGATATTATATAGAACAGGATCGTCCAGCAAGGCTCCGGCTGTATAAGCCCCCCAATCACCGGCACTCTCTTTTTGTAAATCCGTGGCCCGTACGGTTTTCATAAAGTCTTCCTCTACTCCTCCTCTTCTGCGGATGGCTTTCCAGTAATTGGTTGCTTTATCATCCAGCGAATGATGGAGCAGATAGCAGGCTTCTATGTAATTGAGATAGGCTTCTGTGGCCCGGAAAATAATGCAACCGGTGTAGCCGTTCATATACCACCACTGGTCAATATCCGGGTTCCATCCTTTCCGGCAGGCATACCCACTGGCATACCGGTCATCACCGGCTCCGTTCAGAATATCAGGATAAGGTTCTGTGATATGTCCTTTTGTATAAATGGTTTGTTCTGAAATATATCCATTAAGCTGTCCGGGTACTTTTACAAACAACTGCATACGTCCGTCACGTCCGGCTACCACTTTTTCAATAGAGTTGTCTCCCTGGTATTCAGCGGATGCATAGGTAGGCAGACCATCTGCCATCAGGAATCCGTCAATCATTCCACGGGTAAGTCCCACAGAGGCATTGCCGGTGGCTGCCCAGGAGGGTACACTGTGCACCAGCTCTAACCCACGGCTATACTCTTTCCACAACAGCACTTCATCATATCCTGACAGGTCCACAGCACCATACATTTCTATGTATGGATTGAACTCTCCGGGACTTTGCGGAAGGAAATAGGTATTGGCAGTCAGCGTATGTGCATCGGCCACTTCGGCGGAGGCTTTCAGACACTGATCCAACAACCATTTCACTTCTTCCTCCAGACTGCCTGCCTGAAACTGGTATCCTTTATTATACTCCATGTCAGCCCCCGGCCATCCCGGTCCGTTGGGAACAAAGGGGGTATTTCTAAAGTTGGTTAACCAGGAGGCTTCAAACAAAGCGACTCTTGATTTTAACAACTGGGCAGCATGCAGAGAGACACGGTTCTTACGTCCGTCTGGAGCTTTAGGACTTAAAAGCAAAGTTGCCGAATCCAGATCGTTAATGATAAAGCGGGCCACTTCTGTACGGGGCATCCGTTTACTGGCTTCTATCAACTCCTCTTTAATCGTTGGCTGTACGGTTGTTATAATAGGAAAATCTCCTAACGCTACCAGTTTGTTGAAATATTGAGCTGCCCGGAAAAAATACATTTCCCCGATGTAATGTTTAATATTAGTTTCATTCCCACTGATCTCTCCATTCCGCCAGCGGGGTACCGCTATATTCAGGAAATAATTGATATTATAGATCTCCTTAAAGTCCCAGTCTCCTCCGGATAATCCCACATGGTGAAGTGTTTCAGTAAAAATACTGTTATAATAGGGAGTTACCTGATTATCTGTATTGGCATCCAGTCCATAGAGTCCATAAGAGCCGCTCCAATGATTTGCAAATACCTCATACCGGTTAATTGTAAAAGCTGCCAGATGGGATTCTTCACTCAGATAATTCTCAGGAGTTATATCCGAAGGGGGCTCTACATCCAGAAAATCATTGCATCCGGAAAAGAAAGACATTCCTGTTACAAACAGAGATATGCAGACTAATTTATATATTGTATTCATCACTATCTTCTTTTAAAAGTTTACACTTAAACCACAGGAGTAGGTACGGGATAAAGGATAGACCGTACTGTATTGGATATCCGGATTATCTCCTCCTTTTGCCAAAGTCTCAGGATCATAAATACCGGACAGTTTTGTAAAGGTGAGCAGGTTCTCCCCGGAAACAAATACCCGGAGATTGGTCAGATAGAATTTCTGTGTCCATTTATTTGGGAAGGTATATCCTACCTGCAGGTTTTTTAACCGTACATACGCTGCATTCTGCAGATACCGGGTCTGGGTCTCCAGATTCTGTCCGCTGAAACGGGCACGCGGATAGTAGGAATCCATATTCAACCCTAACGGATGGTCCGGGTCATTGCGGAAATAGTCCAGATGCTGCACAAAGGCCTGTGAATGCCAGATGCCCCATGCATGGGTTCCGAAGAAGCTTGGCATTAATCCATTGGGGGCAAAGTCTCTTTTCAGCACTCCCTGGAAAAATACACTAAAGTCAAATCCCTTATAATCAGCGGACAGGTTTAATCCAAACCGGTATCTGGGACTGGTATTCCCGATCACTTTGAGGTCTCCCGGATTATCCGCGGTAAAATCCCCCCAGTCAATCTGTCCGTCTCCGTTGATATCCGCATACATTATATCACCGGCACCCCAGTTTCCTCCCAGCGCATTTTGTCCCTGTTCATTCAGGGTGGAGAGATGTTGCTGCATCATCTCGTCACTTTGGGCGATTCCAATGGTAGTATAGCCCCAGATCTCTCCGATTTTCTTTCCGCTGTAAAATTTATCCAGTGCCCGGTTGGTACTCGGGTAATTAGTAATTTCAGTACGGTCATCCGAAAGAGACATCGCTACACGGTATCCCAGCCCAAAAGGCAAACGGTCATTCCATTGGATACTTAATTCCCATCCGCGGGTACGCAGGTCTGTATTGTTCATTTTTGGAGGATCTGCTCCTAAGGTACCCGGTAGCACCGGTGCCGGGCCGATCATATCTTTGGTATCCCGTATAAACCAGTCAAAAGTTGTATTCAACCGGTTTCTTAACATAGCCACATCAAAACCAATGTTCAAAGTCTGTATCTTCTCCCAGGTCAGATCCGTACTTAGGAGTCCGGGTGCATTGGCTGTATTCGGTTTTTTCCCGTCAATCATCCAGGAACCATCTGTTACTCCTACCGGTATTGTTACATAGGTTGGATACCAGCTTTCAGTATTCTGATTCGCTAAACGTCCGTAGGACCCTCTTATCTTCAATGTACTGACTGTTTCCTGTAAGGATTCCCAGAACTCTTCGCGTGCGATATTCCATCCGACTGATACCGAAGGGGTCCACACCCATCTGTTCTCCCTGCGAAAACGGGAGGATCCATCGTACCGGATATTAAATTCTGCCAGATAACGATCCTGATAGGCATAATTCAACCGGCCAAAGAAACCGGCAGTTGTCCACTTTCCGATGGCTCCGTTTACACCGGGAATCGAAATGCCTCCTTCCGAATCAATACCGGAGGTCTTATCGATCACATTGATACCCGGCACCATAATACCCCGGCGTTCTGCACCAAACAGATTGTTCTTATAACTTTCAGCCTGAAAACCCACCATTCCTTTAAACTGATGATTTCCCAACACATAACTATAATCGGTATATGCATTTACATTGAAGTAATCTGAGAAGTAGGCATCTTCATGTACGGATGACTCTTTATAATTGGTTTCCACCACTTCGTTCTGAGCGTTGTATGTATAAATCTTCTGGGTATCCCAGTGCCGTTGATTGGATTTTCCCTGATAATTCAGTTCTCCAATGATCTGCCAGTTCTTCAATGGTTCAATTTTTAACCGAAGCTGCTGTGCGTGCGTATCATTTTTTTGGGTATCACGTCCGCCATCTCTCAATAAAGCGGCCTTTCCTCCATCATAATAGAGGTTTCCATAGTTATCGTATAATGGGAACACCGGCCATCCCTGCCGGGCTACATCCTGATAAAGCTCATCCGTAAAAGTGGCCGGACGTCCATAATCGGTACGTGAGAAACGGATACCATAGGTCACATCAATAAAATTCCATAAACGGGCATCTACTTTCAGATTGGTTGCAAAACGGGAATATTTATCCCGGTTATACCGCAGCAATCCATCCATATCCATGTAGTTTACAGATGCATACATCCTCATTTTATCGGTTCCTCCTGAAATACTGGCTGTATGTTCCATGGAATGACTCATATCATGGAATAAGGCTTTGTACCAATCCACATTTCCATTTGCACCTCCCCAATATGGGTTTGCATATTCACCTGTATTGGGATCTACATACAATGTGTTAGTCAACTTCCCATCCTGATACTCTTTGATCCGTTGTAACCAGGCATCATCAAAATGATTTCCCCACAGGTCCGCATCATTCATAAATAAAGCAAACGAATAGGAATCAGCCATCTTGGGTAGTCCTAAGGGTTTATTCCACCGGAAAGAGTTATTGTAATTCACTGTCATCTTCCCTTCCGCACCACTTTTAGTCGTGATCAGAATAACCCCAAACGGAGCCCGGGAACCATAAATAGAAGAGGCGGCAGCATCTTTCAACACACTGATGCTTTCAATATCCTGAGGATTCAGGATATTCATATCTCCTTCCATTCCATCAATCAGGACAAGGGGACCGCCTTTCGAGCCTTCTCCGATAGTCTCCATACCACGGATATTAATAGTGGGGTTCATATCCAGACGCCCCTGGTCCTGAGAGATATTTAACCCGGGAGCCACCCCCTGTAAGGCTTGTACCACATTCTGAACCGGACGGTTTTTCAATACATCTGCATTGACTGTAGTCACGGCTGCAGTCAAATGTTCTTTTTTTTGTGATCCGAACCCGACCACTACCACATCATCCAACATCAGGTGGTCTGCCTGCAAGGTAATCCGGTACAACTGGTTACCGGTTACTTTTATCTGGCTGGTTTGATAACCGATATAAGAAATAGTTAATTCCGAACCCGGTTTGACACTCAATAAGAACTCACCGTTCATATCGGTCATGATCCCATTGGTCGTTCCGGACTCTATCACTGAGGCTCCAATCAACGGCTCATGGTCCGTTGCATCCAACACAATACCTTTCACCAGTACATCCTGGCCATAACACAAGCACACGGATAGCAGTGAAATAACTAACATACTCCATCTTTTCATAAGCAGTAATATC
>JAJQES010000211.1 GCA_021201565.1 Tannerellaceae bacterium | reverse complement strand
GCCAACTTTAAAATAAATCTTTTTAATATAAATATCGGAATTATAATTTGTATTTGAAATGGCAGAATACAGGACGAATCATATGAAACAGATAGCAGGCATACTTTGTGCATGTGTATTACTTTTTTTGAATGCATGTATTGAAAATGATATTCCTTATCCCCGTATAAAAGCGGAAATTCTCTCTATAGAGGCAGATGGACAACTGGAAGTTCCCGATATAGATAAACAAAACAGAACGGTACTGTTTACTATGGATGAGGAGGTTGATATGGAAAATATAGTAATCCGCCATATTGAAATAACGGAAGATGCTGTTATTTCACCGGATCTGGATAGCTTATCCGTAATAGACCTTTCTTCTCCCAAAGAGTATATTCTATCCATCTATCAGGATTACAAATGGATCATTTCCGGGGAACAGTTGATAGACCGTTATTTTAAAGTAGAGGGCCAGGTAGGGGCAGAGGTAATTGATGTAAAAAATAAGGTTGCTATTGCGTATGTAGAAGAAGGAACAGATCTTTCTGCTATCACGATCCAAAGCCTGAAATTAGGTCCTGCCTCCGCTTCTGTAATACCTAAAGTGGAAACCATTACAGATTTTACAGAGATTGGAGGGGTTACTATTGTTGTAATGTACCGGAATATAAGGGAAGTATGGACATTGTTTGTTGCTGAGGGAGAATTGCTAACCCATGCAGTAGATGAATGGGAAACAGTCGCGTGGCTGCATGGCACCGGTCGTGCGTCAGGAAATAATGGATTTGAGTATCGTGAACAGAGCAGCAATACCTGGATTAAAATAGATCCTACACAAACACAATCGGAAGGGGGAGTATTCAAATACAGGCTTTCCGGTCTGAAAGAACAAAGTACCTATGTAAGCCGTGCCTATTCGGATGAAGATTATTCGGATGAAGTTACTTTTACAACCGGAGTTACCCAACAATTACCCAACAGTAGTTTTGAGAACTGGCATAAACCGGATAAGCCCTGGTTGATATATGCGGAAGGAGAAAATATGTTCTGGGATAGCGGAAATCAGGGGGCGACTACTTTAAGTACGAATGGTAGTGTAACCACCCCGGTGACTTCTCCGGTGCATGAAGGTCGATATTCCGCACAACTGGCCTCTGATTATAAGGGAGCGAGTAGTTTAGGTCGCTTTGCTGCCGGAAATTTGTTTACCGGTGAGTATATTGAAACAAAAGGACTCTCCGGGGCCTTGCTTGACTTTGGTCGTCCTTTTACCAAACATCCTACTAAACTAAGGGGATGGTATAAATATCAACCGGGTATTATTAATTATACAGATGCTACTTTAACAGCAGAATTTATAGCGGAAGGGGCTGTGATGGGAAATACGGATAAAGCACATATCTGGGTTGCCCTGCGGGATGCAGATGCCCCGATCCGGTTGGATAATACAGACAGGCCTGGTGGGTTATATGACTACAGAAAAGATCCTTATTTAATTGCTTACGGGGAGCTTATACAGCACGAAGCAACCACCGGAAGTGGATTAGTCTCTTTTGAAATTGAAATAGAATATTACGCTACAGACCGGGTTCCAACCTATATTGCTATTGTCTGTTCAGCCAGTAAATATGGTGACTTTTTTACTGGAAGTACGGATAGCATCCTCTGGCTGGATGACTTCGAGCTTGTATATGATTAACCAGTAATTTTTCATACCTTTGTGCTTCAAAAAGAAAGATGCACGAAGGTATGGAGAAAGGATTTAAGAGAACGCTCATTACGACGGCGTTGCCGTATGCGAACGGACCTGTACATATTGGTCACCTGGCAGGGGTATATGTGCCTGCTGATATTTATGCCCGTTATTTACGTCTGAAAGGGGAAGAGGTGCTGATGATCGGGGGATCGGATGAACATGGAGTGCCGATTACGCTGCGTGCAAAAAAAGAGGGGATCACACCGCAGGATGTGGTAGACCGTTTTCATGGCATTATTAAAAAGTCCTTTGAAGAGTTCGGTATTTCCTTTGACATCTATTCCCGTACCACTTCTGAAACTCATCGCCAGGTTGCTTCGGATTTCTTCCGGAAACTCTATGAGAAAGGCGAATTTATCGAAAAAGTAAGCGGACAATATTACGACGAGGAGGCGAAACAGTTCCTGGCCGACCGGTATATCGTTGGTACCTGTCCCCATTGTAAAAATGAACATGCTTATGGCGACCAGTGTGAAGCCTGTGGCACTTCGTTGAGTCCCAATGATCTGATCGAACCGAAGTCTGCGATCAGTGGAAGCGTCCCGGTGCTGAAAGAAACCAAACACTGGTATCTTCCGCTGGATAAACACGAAGAATGGTTACGCCAATGGATTCTGGAAGATCATAAGGAATGGAAGCCCAATGTATACGGACAGTGTAAAAGCTGGCTCGATATGGGATTGCAGCCCCGTGCAGTGAGCCGTGACCTGGATTGGGGAATCCCTGTCCCGGTGGAAGGAGCCGAAGGGAAAGTGCTGTATGTATGGTTTGATGCTCCGATCGGTTATATCTCCAATACCAAAGAATTGTTGTCGGATAGCTGGGAAACGTGGTGGAAAGATCCGGAATCCAAAATCGTTCATTTCATCGGAAAAGATAATATCGTTTTCCACTGTATCGTATTCCCTGCGATGTTGAAAGCAGAGGGCTCTTTCTGTTTGCCGGAAAATGTACCCTCGAATGAATTCCTGAATCTGGAAGGAGATAAAATTTCCACTTCACGGAACTGGGCTGTCTGGCTGCATGAATATCTGGAAGAATTTCCGGGTAAACAGGATGTATTGCGTTATGTGTTAACAGCCAATGCACCGGAGACAAAAGACAATGATTTCACCTGGAAAGATTTCCAGGCACGCAATAACAATGAACTGGTGGCTATTCTGGGTAACTTTGTGAACCGGGCTCTGGTTCTTACTCAAAAGTATTTTGAAAGTAAAGTGCCGGCCCGTGCGGAGTTAACGGAATATGATCAACAAACGTTTGCTGATTTTGCAAACGTAAAAGAGGAAGTAGAGCGCCTGCTGGATACCTACCATTTCCGGGAAGCCCAGAAAGAAGCCATGAACCTGGCCCGTATCGGAAATAAATACCTGGCAGATACCGAACCCTGGAAACTGGCTAAGACCGATATGGCGCGCGTGGGTACCATCCTGAATATCGCTCTGCAGATTACTGCCAATCTGGCGATTGCTTTTGAACCCTTTCTCCCTTATAGCATGCAGAAACTGAATGCTATGTTGAATGTGGAACCGTTGGGATGGAACCGGTTGGGATCTACTGAATTACTGCCGGAAGGGCATCAGTTAAATGCGCCTGAGTTGTTGTTTGAGAAAATAGAAGATACCACGATCGAAGCGCAGGTTCAGAAATTACTGGATACAAAGAAAGCGAATGAGGTGGAAAACTATAAAGCAAACCCCATCCGGGAAAATATCACATTTGATGATTTTACCAAACTGGATATCCGGGTAGGAACAGTGCTGGAATGCACCAAAGTGCCTAAAGCGGATAAACTACTTCAGTTCCGCATTGATGACGGGTTACAACAACGTACCATTGTGTCCGGAATTGCTCAGCAGTATGCCCCGGAAGAACTGGTGGGTAAGCAGATTTGCTTTATTGCCAATTTAGCGCCCCGCAAACTCAAAGGAATTGTTTCTGAGGGGATGATACTTTCCGCAGAGGATTTTGACGGTAAACTGGCTGTAATTATGCCTCAGAAGGAAGTAAAACCCGGGAGTGAGGTGAAGTGACTATTTATTTCTCCTTCGGTTGGCGGAGACTGCCGGGAGGAACTTATTAAAATAAGATATGAAAAAACTGGTATTGTTAATTTGTTTGGTTTGTACTACTCTTCTGCAGGCACAGGAGAAGGCAGATTATAAAACTGTTGAAAGTGTGACATTCTTTGGTGTGGACTATTCACTGGTCAAACTCTATGGCGCCCGGGAAGAACCCTATCAGTATAAACTACTTTTCCGGGAGATAAATAATCTGTTCAGGACAGATCCTAAGACCTATAATCTACCTAAGTTTTTCGCTAAGAAAGAGGTGGCTCTCAAACTGGATAATACGAATGAGGTGAATAATATAATTAATCCCAATGACCTGAAAATATTCAATAAAGAATATAAGGTATCAGATGAGCAGATTAAAGAGCATATCCGTAATTTTCATACCGGGGATACATCCGGATATGGCATTGTGATGCTGGCAACGATCCTCGATCAAAGTAAAAGTCGCGGTCATTATACGATTGTTATTTTTGATATAGAAAGCCGTGATATCCTCCGTAGTAAATCCATAGAAGCAAAAGCCACCGGAAACTCCTTTATAAACTACTGGGCCTCCTCAGTCCTGAATGCCCTGAAAGTAGCCAATAAGTAAGTTAAGATTTTAATCGTATATGCTGGCGCGGATCTTCGGATCCGTGCCTTATTGTCTGCGCCGGCAAGTCTGTGTGTTTTATATTTCCGGTTTCTCTTCTAAATCTTTTAAAATTCATAGGGAACTCGTTCTGTTTTTCTCCCTACCATTTTTTTGTATTATATATATAATAACGATCTAATATCAATTATAATACGGATAGGATTATAT
>JAJQES010000269.1 GCA_021201565.1 Tannerellaceae bacterium | reverse complement strand
ACCCAGGGCGTTGCCCTGGGCTGAGATAGGGCGTCCCTCCGGGACTTATAGAGAAGGTAACGTCCCCTGGTAGTCCGGGATTAACCTCGCTGGCGCGGATCTCCTGGACAGCCGGGAATTGTAGATCGGCCTTAGCCAATTGCAATCCCGGCTTAACCGGCTTCGGATTTGTAATCTGATGTAGCACTTTCTGTTGGTTGAAGGGGATTTGCAATCCCCGACTGTTGAGTATAAGGATTTTTAATCCGCTTTAATAACCCATACATCCCGGTTTATCCGGTATTTATTTATTTTTCGAATCACAGATTCTAATACCCGTTAGCCGGGGATTGCAAATGGAACATCCCGGTTTATCGGGGTCCCCGCTGACCAGATGGTATTTTTAAAATAACCGATGAATCGGATCACAGATCCTGATACTCATGCAGTCGGGGATCCGGAGATCCCCTCCGACCAAATTAACCTCGCTGGCGCGGATCTCTGGATCCGTGTCTTTTTCCTGGACAGCCGGGAATCGTAGACCGGCCTTAGCCAATTGTAATCCCGGCTGTCCAAGAAATAAGAATCAGTCTCTTTTTATTTTAAACCCTGCCCCATCAATTAGTATCTAATTTCTTCCGGTACACTTCATCTAAGGTTTGTCCTTTTTTATCTTTCCAGGCGATCCAGCCATTTATACTGCCTCCAATACAGAAATCAGCGGCTGTGCTGGGGCTGGAAAAGGTCTGGTCGCTATCTAACATCCACTCATCCCCTTTTTTTACAGCCAGCTCCTGTAACAATTTCTCTCTTTTTTCTTTCCATGAAAAAGAGGGCACTACATCTTTCGCCAGGACACTACCCTTCAAGACCGTAAATCCTTTTTCATTGTAAAATCCTTTCGCATTTCCTCCCCGGGATTTAATATGAAACAGATGTTTATTTTCTTTTGCCTCTACCACATCGAAAATATTGCATCCGATAAAAGAAGTTAACAGTTTAATATCCTCAAAAAACTCATCCATACTATCCTGTTGATGTTCCGGTAGATTGGGCGCTTTCGGGATCTGTTTGTTTTCATCCAATGAATACCGTTTCGCTTTGGCAGCCACACTTACGGCCCGGTGTTCCAGATATTGTACATCCGCTTTGGTCATTGCTCCATCTTTAGAAATAAAGATAAGGGCTTTTTGCCAGAAAGGTTTTTTATAATCATGATCTTTCACCCGTTCTTTGAAATTCTCCGTTTCTCCCAGATAAGCCTTCGGTTGTAATTCATCATCCTCGCCCAGCAGAATATAGAAAGCCGGACTTTCCAACTCCGGCCGCTGGTTAATGATGGCCAGACTGGCACGCGGGATCAGCAACATCTTACATATCTTATTACTGATAAAGATATATTGTGCCCCCTGTGGACTTCCATCTATTAAATAGGTTGTTATTGTCTTACCCATAGAATAAAAGTTTTATAATTTATTTCTCTTTTTCTTATTTACATTTGTAAAAACCTCCCTTTACATTCCCTCAATGAATGTTTCGATAAAGTCTTTTATCTTCCCCAGGACGCGTTCGGCGACGGGTTTGCGTTCTTTGAGAGGGGGACGGTAGGTCAGGAGGCTGATGATGTCGTCACGCAGGGGTTCTTTCTCGGTGAACAGGTAGTGGCCGATCAGTTTTTGGATCTTTTCCGGGTCCAGCTGTTCGGCTTCGCTGAGTTCGTCGAGGGCCCGGATCCGTTCCTGGGTCCAGAATTGGAAGAACCGCTCCTGGATCTCGTCCGGCTCTTCGATGTGAGGCAGGTGTTGCCGGATAAACTTTTCGATCAGTTCCCGTTTGCTGCGCAGGCGGGCATCGCCGGAGATAATTTCCAGGATCGAGTGGTGTTGTTTCTCCTGCTCCTCCGGTTTCGCATCTTTCATCTGCTCCAGGAGCCGCAGGATATAGGCCACGTTGATCTCATCGCGGTGGATCAGCTCTATCTCGAAATCCACATCGTTCAGGATAGAGACTTTCTCTTTCCGGTGATGGCTCTTCGCTTTCTCATACAGGTCGAGGTATTTGCTTTTGTAATCCTCAAACAACTGTTCATTCATCGACAGGTCGTCGTGGGTAAACTGCGTGAACGTTTTCAGTACATTTTTGAGCCGGATCAGTTCACGGAACGCTTTGATAAACGCCAGTTCGTCATCCTCATCCCGCAGGTCATTCACACTGTTTACCGTCGGAGCGATTTTCAGCAGTTCAATAAAGGCCGCGTTAAATGTAAGGATGTATTCCTCATACGGTTGCATGATGATCTCCTCTTTGGCCGACAGGTCGGAAAAGAGCCGGATCGCCTCGTCGGTAGCCGGTTTGAGGTTGCGGAAGCAGACGATATTTCCCTGCGATTTCAGTTCGTTCAGGATCCGGTTGGTACGTGAATAAGCCTGGATCAACCCATGGTATTGCAGGTTCTTATCCACATAGAGCGTATTGAGGTGTTTGGAGTCAAACCCGGTCAGGAACATATTGACCACCAGCAGGATATCAATCTCCCGGTTCTTCACCCGTTTCGCGATATTGTTGTAATAGTTGTAGAACGACACCGTGTCACGGGTGGTATAGTTGGTCCCGAACTGCTCATTGTAATCGCCGATAAAACTCTCCAGCGCGTCCCGTGAGTTAAGTGTCAGGTAGGGCGCAGGCGGTTCGGCCGCCACCGGAAACTCCTCCTCTTCCACAAATCCCATCGCATCCCGGTCCTCTTCGTTGGCCTGGAACGAATAGATCGTGGCCACTTTCAGGGTATGCAACCCCAACGCCTTTTTGGTACTAAACAGTTTATAATATTCGATCAGCACCGGGATGGAAGGCACACACAGGATCGCGGTAAATTCCCGGCTGTGGGTTTTGCGGTTGTGATTCTCTATAATATAGTCCACAATGTTGTTGAGCCGCTGCGGGGCATGCATCACCTCCGCTTCGTCAATCGCCTCCACATTGATGTCAACGATATGGTCTTTCTTTTTAAAGGTACTGATATATTCGACGCTGAACTTTAACACATTTTCATCCCGGATCGCATCGGTGATCACATATTTATGGAGGCATTCGCCAAACAGCATTTTGGTGGTCCGTTTGCCGAACTCATTGCTGCCCGCATTCTCATCAAAGATGGGCGTACCCGTAAAGCCAAACAACTGGCTGGCCCGGAAAAACTGCTTGATGGCGTCATGTGTTTTCCCGAACTGGCTGCGGTGGCACTCGTCAAAAATAAACACGATCCGTTTGTCCCGCAACAGTTCCATTTGTCCGAGGTACCGCTGTTTGCAGATGGCAGTGTTGAGCTTCTGGATGGTGGTGACGATCAGCCGGGTATCACCGGCAAACTGCCTCACCAGCGCGTCTGTATTGTTGGTAGAGTCCACACTCCCTTTACAGAAGCTGTTGAACTCTTTACTGGTCTGGTAATCGAGGTCTTTGCGGTCCACCACAAACACCACTTTATGCACCTTGGGAAATCCGGTCAGGATCTGCGCCGCTTTAAAAGAGGTCAATGTTTTCCCCGACCCGGTGGTGTGCCAGATATACCCCGGCTTACGGGTGGTACTGACTTTCTCTATAATGGCTTCTACCGCATAGAACTGGTAGGGGCGCAACACCATCAGTACCTTCTGCGATTCGTTGAGCACCACATATTTAGTGATCATTTTGGAGAGATGGCACGGCTCCAGGAAGATGTCCGCGAAATCAGCCAGTTGGGTCACCGGTTTATTCTCCTTATCCGCCCAGAAGAAGGTCTGTTTAAAGGTACGCGCCTGCAACGCCGTGTTGGCATAGTATTTCGTATTCACCCCGTTGCTGATCACAAAGAGCTGGATAAACTGGAACAACCCCTGCCCGGCCCCATACGAATGGCGCTCGTAGCGGTTGATCTGGTTAAACGCCTCTTTCAGTTCCAGGCCCCGCCGTTTTAGTTCAATCTGCACCAATGGCAGCCCATTGATTAGGATCGTCACATCGTAGCGGTTTTTATAACTCCCTTCCATCTCCACCTGTTGGGTCACCTGGAACTCATTGCGGCACCAGTGCACCTGGTTGATCAGTTCAATCGTTTTCGTTTCCCCCGCGTCATCGCGGTACGGCACCCGGTCCCGCAGGATCTTCGCCCGCTCAAAAATATTTCCTTTGTTGATATAGTTGAGTACCCGGCCAAACTCCCCTTCACTCAGCGCCGTCTTATTATGGATCTCCAACTGGGTTTTCAGGTTCTTTAACAGGTCCTGCTCATTCCGTATGGTCACCTGCCGGTACCCCAATTGCATCAACTGGCTGACTAAATTCTTTTCTAATATCTGTTCGGGTTGCGTATTCATAACCGGATTGCTTTTTATACAAATAGCTGTTGTAGTAAACCTTTCTTCCACTCCTTCATCCCGTCGATCTGCTTCCCAACATGTTCGATCTGCTGGTCGATGGCGGAAAGGAAGGAGGCTATTTTTTGTTGTTCGGGGAGAGAAGGTATTTCACATTTTATCATAGAAAATAACTCATACCATAAATAAATTCTAACTCCTCCTTCTCCCAAATTATTAATTTGAAAATTAGTTTTATCTAATTCCAAAATGTATGAAAAGAAATTATCTAAAACCAAATCGTTTG
>JAJQES010000526.1 GCA_021201565.1 Tannerellaceae bacterium | reverse complement strand
TAATTAGTTAATCAATCAAAGTATTATAATCCGTTTCACGAAGAGGTATTTTCCAGGTCCATCTGTTTTTCTCCTCCGGTGTAGTCGTTACTGCTAAAGAAGCCAGGAATGAACCGCCTTCTGCGCCGGTTTTACGTTCTATATTTTCATTCCAGCGTTTATAATCAAACCAGTCAAATCCTTCTCCCCATAACTCAATGGAACGGTATTTCTTGATTTCCTCAAAAAGATCACGACCGGTTTTGTTACAGGCATAATCCGGGTCCCGTCCACTATTTTTTGTCAATTCCACTAATAAATCACGTGCAGCCTGTTCCTGATTCAGGAAATAGTTCGCTTCCGCTTCTATCAGATACATTTCAGACGAACGGAAATGATTCAGGTCTGCGACTCCCGGCTGATCTACCGTTTTCATTTTAAACTGCATGTGAGCATAGATAAAAGCACTGGATTGTAAATCCGGATACAATTCAAAAGCCAGGTCCCATAAATCATCTCCGGCAACGCCATTTGATAAACTGTATGGATATCCCTGCGGATCCAGGAATAAATCTCTACGGATATCTGTTTCAGGGATTTGATCATACAATTGTTTATCCATACAGGTAGGATATGACCGCACAATAGAGGCTGTTGAATTATATGCTATATAAGCAGCAAAGGAATAATAATAGAGACTTTCATCAGACAGGCCAACACTTCCCCAGATCCATTCACTGTTAGCTTCACAGAAACCGGCCTTATATTGATCGACACTCATTAAAGGATATCCCTGACGTGCTTTTGCCGCACAGTCTGCTGCTTTTTCATAATCCTGTTTGTTCAAGGCCGCACGGGCATAGGTTGCATACGCAACATTCAAATCCGGCTCATAAAAACTACTCCTTGTTGAGGAAGAGGATGAAAATAGACGAATGGCTTCATCAAGATCATCGTAAATTAACTGATAAGTTTCTTTCAACGTAGAGAGTTCAAGATCTCCCTGTGAAGTATCAATACGTAAAGGGAGCCCATCTGTTGCTCCATTATTGGAATCCACCCACCGGTAACAATATAATTGTGCCAGCATCATATAAGAATAAGCTCTGAATGTCAGTCCCTGTGCTTTAATAAAATTACGGTCATCCTGACTGCCTTCCGCCCCATCAATATTTTCAAGTAACGTATTGGCATTCCCTATCAGCATATAATAATAATGCCAGGGATAATACAGATAAATAGAAGAAACCTGTTCATGGTATTCGGAATTAATAATTACCGACCATCCACTCAGATCTCTGTAAAAATGGTTACCAGGATAGTTACCATACCACATTTTAATGGTTCCCTCCCCGTTAAAACCCTGTGAACCCAGATATTGAGTGGTCATTAGTTTACATAGTCCATTTACGGCAAGACGTGCATACTCGGTTGTGCTATACACCGTTTCCGGATTTGTATATACATTCGGTGTTACCTCCAGATAATCTCCACTACAGGATAGAAAAAAGAGAGGCGCTAAAATGATTGATAGTATGTTCTTAATTCTTTTCATAATTCCTACTTTTTATTACAGATTAATACTTATCCCAACAGAAAATACACGGGAAGGTACATACGCATTATAAAGCATGCCATTATACTGTTGCTGAGGATTCATTCCTTTCAGGGCAGTAAAGGTTGCCACATTTTCTACTGCTGCGTTTACAGTTGCTCCGACCAGACTCATCCGGCTTGTAAATGTACGGGGCAGATTATAAGCCAGTGCTATATTTTTAATCACAAAATAGGATCCGTTTTGCAGGAAGCGGGTACTGTTAGAGGCACCATACGAACTTTGGATAGAATAGTCTACTACCGGAACTCCATTCGGATCAATGCGGTTAGGAGATGTTTCCGTCATTCCTTCCGGAACTCCATCCCATGCTTTTAATATGTCCTTATGGATAGCTGACGGAGAAGAGCTTACAGACATCAGACTATAATAGGCTGAATCATGTACTTTATTGCCGGCAGAATAGGTACATAATAGGGAAAGGGTAAAGTTTTTCCAATCCAATGAGGATGAAATACTTCCAAAAACCTTAGGAATAGCACTTCCGGACCAATCCCGTTTAGCATAGGTGGTAAGCGTAGTATATTCTTTGCCATTGATTTCCACAAGATATTGAGAAGGAATAGTCTCTAAACTATAGTCTTCCAGATTCGGTAAATAGAGGGACATCCCTGTCATCTGATCTACTCCGGCAAACTGATAAGACCAGAACTCATACCGGCTTTTTCCTTCCATAATCCTGTGGGCACCGGAAATAATCCCATCTTTATTTTGTTCCGGTAAACTTACCACTTTGTTTTTCTGTACGGTAATGTTTGCTCCAACATTCCATCTCCAATCCCGGTTCCTTATAATATCTCCATCCAGGCTGATCTCCCAGCCACGGTTTGAAATAGTTCCCAGATTGCGTGTAACAGTAGATTCCGCATTATCCGTACTGGTACCTCCGGCTGATAATGGCAGATAGACATCAAAAAGCAAATCCTGCGCACGTTTATCAAAATATTCTACTGAGAAATTTGCCCGGTTAAATAAGCGTCCTTCCAAAGCAACTCCAAATGAAGAAGTGGTTTCCCATTTAATATCTTTTGCTTCATTCTGTAGCTTATACACTGCTCCTTCATTTCCATTTTGATTCAGATATAATAGTGTCATATATCCATAATACCCTACTCCCTGGTCATTTCCGACTTCACCATAAGACGCTCTTAACTTCAGGCTATTGATCTGATCTGCCACGGATTCCATAAAATCTTCATGGGAAATCATCCAGCTACCACCGATTGACCAGAAATTACCCCACCGGTTATCCTTATGAAATCTCGAAGAGCCATCCCGTCTGAAAGATGCTTCTGCAAAATACTTATCATCGTAATTATAACGAAGACGGCTTAGGTAACTTTCTGTTTTGTAATCATACTCATAATTATCC
This sequence comes from Tannerellaceae bacterium, assembly GCA_021201565.1. Lineage (GTDB taxonomy): Bacteria > Bacteroidota > Bacteroidia > Bacteroidales > Tannerellaceae > UBA4116. Next base: position 1,661 of record JAJQES010000526.1, on the reverse strand, counting down.
AGCGAAGACGTCACTGTAAAATTACTCAACACCGGATTATTGGGTAAGATCTCATTTGTTTTGAAAGCATACGTATAAGACCGTAGATAAGAATAATTTTCATGTCCTACTAAAAAATCGATATTATGCGCGCCAAAACTTCTGTTCCAGTTTAATTGCTGTTGGAAAGTATACGTCTTATAACGATAGATAGTACGGGAAGCACGACCCGAGCCGGCCCCATCTCCGATAATTGCATTATTATAAACCTGTCTTTCTTCATTCCAGGTATTCAGATCCCCTTTTAAACTCAATGTAAAATCATTTAAGAATTTAACATCTGCAAAAACCTGCCCTAATAAAGAAGTACGATATCTACGGTTTCTGTCCAGTTCTGTTTCCCAGACAATATGTCTGTTAAGATTCTGTGCTCTGGCATACGTAGCTCCGGAGTCATATTGTTTTTGCTTGTTAGCATCCAGAATATAATCTCCTGTTTCCAGATCATGTAAATGGACCGGATAGACAGGAGCCATAAAACGGGAGTAATAGAAGGGGTTGATGTAGTGAGTTGTATAGCTACTGGTATCATCCGGATCTCCTGATGCAAAATTCATTTTATGATGCGAGCCGGAAATATTCACGCCTGCTTTAAACCAGTTTACCGGTGTAATATTCACATTTGCACGACCGGTAAAACGTTGGTAATCGGAAGATTTCAGATATCCGTCTTCATCCAGATAACTGGCTGAAAAATAATAATTACTTTTCTCACTGGAACCATTTCCACTGATTGCATATTCCTGACGATACCCGGTACGTTCAATAGGTTCAAACCAATCCAGGTCCCCGGCTATACCATCCAAAATTTTAGCACCGGCCACTAATTTCCCATTTTCAGTAAAAAGTTCACTGTTTGATTTGTTGTAAATATTATATTTTACCACATCGCTTATCAAAGAGTTAGAAGCTTCCGCATTGGCTATATCTGTAGTCGGATAACGGCTGGGGGCACTTGTCATAAGACTATTACGGTACCCCTTCCACATCACTTCCATCCAGTCGTCAGCACCTAACTTGTCATACTCAGGCATCGCTCTTTTAAATATACCCTGATTGACATTTATACGGATACGTGCCTGTTCACTTTTTCCGGATCGTGTAGTAATCAATATTACCCCATTGGCCGCACGGTTTCCATATAACGCAGCCGAAGCAGCATCTTTTAAAACTGAAATAGACTCAATATCCTGGGGATTCAGGTCATTGATACTACCATTATAGATAGCACCGTCCACCACATATAAAGGATCCATAGAACCATTGACAGAACCGATTCCCCGAATACGGATTTTAGATTCACGCCCGGGCTCTCCATACGAACTGTTTACCTGTACTCCCGGAGCAGCACCTTCCAGAGCAGCTGCCACGTTAGAAACCGGTCTTTTTTCAATTTTTTCAGCACTAACAGTTGAGATGGCACCGGTTAAAGATGATTTCTTCGCAGTACCATACGCAACCACTACCACATCATCTAATGTCTGAAAAGAAGACTCCAATACAATACGCACAATAGGCTGAATATTAACCTCTTGAGAGTGCATCCCCACATACGAAACGACCAGAATCTTTGCAGAACTTGGTACATTGCTAATGCTAAATTTTCCGTCTAAGTCTGTTAC
>JAJQES010000400.1 GCA_021201565.1 Tannerellaceae bacterium | reverse complement strand
TATAATAACTTAGTGCATGCGTCGATGCAATCCTGGCAGGCTTCCGCGCATTCCTGGCAATGGATATATTGGTGTTTTTTGCATTCTTCGGCACATTGGGTACAGGCTGAGATACAAAGGTTCAGAATTTCGCTTCGCAGACGGCAGCAGGAGGTCAGCGAAGAAAGGGTAAAGGCACATATTTCGGCACACTGGCGATCCAGCCGGATACATTCGGTCATCATTTTTACATCCTCCTCCATCAGGCAGGCATTGAAACAATTGTTGCACATTTGCTGGCAGACAGCCAGTTTTTCTACTACATCAAAAACTCTATTATCCATAATTAATCTCTTTTGAATTCAATAAGAGAATAACAGAGGCTTTTGAAGGTTTGTTTATAAATCAGGTCTCTTTAAAAGGGGCTTCTTTCTATAGTTCCTGTTCATATTGCCGGGGTGTCCGGCCGAATTCAGACTGGAAACATTTGGAGAAATAAGAGTGATTGGAGAAACCAACCATATACATGACTTCGGCAACGGTGAATTTTTTCTGTTGCAGGAGCATGGCTGCTTTTTTCATCCGGATGGACTTTATGTAATCGACCGGTGTCATACCCGTCAACTGTTTCAGTTTGCGGTAAATTTGCTTGTTATTGACACCGCATAGGTCACATAATGCATTTACATTGAGTCCGGTATCATCTATATGGTCCTCAATGACAGCGGTGATCTGCGACAGGAACTTTTCATCCTGGGAAATGGCTTCCGGTTTTTCCGGGGTAGCGATCGCTTCTATCCGTGTTTTGACCTCTACCGCCTGCCTGTTTTTGAGTAACTGGGCTACCCGGGAAAGTACGATCTCCGGTTCAAATGGCTTAGAGATGAAAGCGTCAATATTTACACGGATGCTTTCCAGTTCTGTACCGGTGTCGTTTTTGGCGGTCAGTAAAATGATCGGAATGGTAGAGGTGGGGAGGTGTTTCCTGATCTGGCGGGACATTTCCAGTCCGTTCATTTCTGGCATCATCAGGTCGGTAATGATCAGGTCCGGTGGCTCCTGCAGACAGATCTCCAGCCCTTTTTTTCCGTTGGATGCTTTCCTGTAACGGTATTCATCCTGTAAAATTGAACATAGAAAAGAGGCTATTTCCGGGTTGTCTTCTACGATCAGGATCAAAGGGCGCCCGGGGTCCTGTGCGGCAGGAAGGACTTCCTTCTCTTCGGCTGTCCATGATAAGGCAGCCAGTGGGAAGGTGAGGATCACGGTAGTTCCTTTTTGCTCCTCGGATTCGATCTGTACTTTTCCACCATGTAGTTCGGTGTAACTTTTCACCATATAGAGTCCGATCCCTGTTCCCTGCTTTAACCGGGCGGTTTGGGAGGATTGGTAGAATCGCTGGAATACATACGGCAGGTCCTGTTCCGGAATGCCGATCCCCGAATCCGTGATAGCCAGCCGGATCTCCTGTGAAGCATCATCCACCCGGAACCGCAGTTGCACCATGCCTCCGTCCGGGGTATATTTCAGTGCATTGGATAAGACATTGGTGAGAATGGATTCAAATTTTACGACATCTATCTCTACATAGACCTGGGGCTGGTTGGTATAGAATTCAAACCGGATGTCGCGCTCCCGTCCGGCATCGGCAAAATAATTAAAAATGGTCCGGCAAAAGGCTACCATATCCGTTTTGGACAGGATAAGACAACTGTCTGCCTGGTTATCTACCCGGTTGAAATCCAGCACCTGATGAATCAGGGTGTTTAGCCGGAGGGCGTTGCGCCGGATCGTTTCGAGTTGTTGCTTTTCTTCTCCTTTCCGGTTTTCATGTAACAACCGGCTGACGGGTGCCAGGATCAGGCTGAGCGGCGTTTTCAGATCGTGGGAAATATGGGTAAAGAAATCCATTTTTAGCCGGCTCTGTTCCATGATCTTCTCTTTTTCAATCCGTTCAATTTTCAGCCGGTTGCGTACCCGGAAGAAATTAAGTATCCAGGCAATCAATGCGAACGCCAGCAGATAGTAAGTCATTTTTGCCCAGAAACTATTGTACCAGGCAGGGGTGATGGTGATGGCTAACCAGGTGGGACCGGAAGCCGGATTCCCATACGCATCCAGTTTATTGACTTCCAGCTCATACGAACCTGCGGGGAGGTTGTTGTAAGAAATCCGGTTGCTGTTCGGATTCAGCATTTGCCATTGTTTATCAAGTCCCTGCAAACGATAGATGAATTTATTTTTTTCCTGTAAGGTGTATGGATAATCTGACACCTCGAACAGAAGGTTATTTTGGGTGTGCCTGAGGGTAAGCCGGTTGCAATAACGGATACTGGCAGGCTGTCCGTTGACCAGTGGGTTTTCCCGGTTTCCGTTGATATACAGGGAATTGATCGTAATGGGGTATCCGGCTGTTTGTTTCTTCTCTAAGGCAGGAGTGGAGATGGCAAAACCATCTATACTTCCCATATATACCTGTTCTTCGGAGCGGTCAAACCAGAAACTGGTAAACATCCGGCCGGTAGGGGGAAGCCGTTTGTATTCCAATGTTTCGGTTGAAACTACCCAGAGTCCGTCTGTTGTGGAGACCCAGATCGATTTTTCCACTTCTACCATGGCCAGGAGTTCGTTGGTACTGAAGTGATCAAAACGGATAGTCCGGAAGCTATTGTCTACCGGGTCAATCCGTAGGACACCCCCCTGAAACCCTGCCCAGATCCTACCTTCCGAATCCCGGATGATATAAGTCGGGGTTTTATCTCCCGTCTCTTCCCCCAGCGCGAAGGTCCGGACTTCCCCGGTTTCCGCATCAATCCGGTCAATACCCGCCGTATTGTTATACAGCTGAAGCCATATATTCCCGGCTGTATCGGATATGATTTGATTGACAAACATCCCGGATAGTCCGTTTCCGGTTGTATAGTTCTGTTTCGCGATGTGGATGCCTCCGGCTGATCGCAGCAGCTCCTGTTTATCTACTACAAAGACTCCTCCCAGGCAGGTAGCGATCCATAATTGTCCCTTTGTATCTTCAAGCAGATAGTACGCCCAGTTCGCGTTGTACCGGCCGGTACTGTCGGTAATGGTGTAGTGTATAAAGCGGCGTTGATCGTAATCATACCGTTGGATGCTGCCGTCTGTCGCAATCCACAGGTGGTTATCCCGGTCTTCATAGATATGCCGGATCCGGTTGTGGGTCAATGGGTAGCGGGGGTCTCCCATTTTATACCATTCAGTCCGGGCCGGAGGGGCGTCCCTATCCCTGAACCGGATCAATCCGTTGGTACCTCCGAACCAGAAGTTTCCGCGTGAATCCCGGAAGAGTGAGTAAAAATGGTTGCCTTCTCCCGTACCGGTGAGCTGGGTGATGGGGATAAACTGAAAATCCATGTTATAGGCAAAAAAGGAAAAACCATAATCCGTTCCCAGCCAGACATTCTGGTGGCGGTCTGTGAAGAGTTGCCAGATGATGTTATTGGGCAGAGAAGAGGTATTGCGGGAGTCATGGATGATGTGTTGAAGGGGCCGTTCTTCATGGTAGACATACAGGCCATTGTCGGTCCCGGCCAGTAAGTTACCCGCGGCATCCAGTGCCAGGGTTTTAATGGAGTTTTCGTGAAATTGTTCCAGCACGTGTATCTGTCCGGTTTCGGGCAGATACTGTATCAATTCTCCTTCCATACCGATCCAGATGCATCCCCGGGCCGGATCTTCCAGTAAGGAATTAACAAACCGGTTGCTTTTGTATCCACTTACAGGCAGGGGAATGGGATAAAAACGGTCTTCTTCCGGGGAATACCGGCTGCATCCGTCGTATGTTCCGATATAGAGCGTCTGACCGGTGGTGACAATCAGAGAGTATAGAATTTCATGCGGCAGGGCCGGATAGGTTGCCCGGTCAAAGTATTTCACTGTTCCTGTGGAAAATGTGTAACAATACAATCCCTGGTGGCTGCCGATCCAGAGGTTTTCTCCGGAAAGAACAAGTGAACGGATGTCCCGTGGGAAACCTTCCGGAACAGGTTCATACCGGTCGGTGTGCAGGTTATAGATCAACAGGCCATTTTCTCCTCCCAGGTAGAGACGGGTGTTGTCTACCATGACTCCGCAATGGATGTAGGTATTGCTGCTTTCTCCAAAAGTAAAGTGGGCCTGTGTGGTGTATCCGTCGTAACTGAACAGGCCCCGGTTAGAGCCAATCCACATCATCCCCTGTTCATCCTGGACGAAAAAGGTCACGACAGTGGCTTCCGGGCTGAGTGTAAAATTCCGGAATAGCTGGTAGCTGATATGTTGTGCATGCAGGGTCCCTGTGAAAGGAAGGATGGTTAACAGTATGCAGAAAACATATATGCGCATTCGTATTAGAAGGTTTTATTGTTTACGCAAATATACAAAATATAACCTGGAATTCCGAGTCTTATCGCCTGTTTTTTTCGGTGTCAGAGCAGCGTCCGGAAGTGAGTCCTTTTCTTTCTTTATATTTTCTTTCTTTTTAAATAATATATAACAAGATATAGATTTATCTATATCTATATTATTGTCCTCACATTTTTCCTGACTTTTTTCCTGACTTTTTTCCTCACATTTTTCCTGACTTTTTGCTTTTTTTTCCGGCGGAGCCTCCTTTTTATTATTTTTATTTATATATTATAT
>JAJQES010000242.1 GCA_021201565.1 Tannerellaceae bacterium | reverse complement strand
CTTGTATTACTATTTTTCTAAGACCATTTTTCATTTATAAGCATCAGCCTTGTTCTATCCTAAAATATAGCCCGGCCGTTTATAGAGTAGAAGATTTATTTTTAGATTGATGCAATTTAATATAATTCGCAACACGGGCATCTCTTTCAACCTGTGATAAAGAAGCAGGAAGCTCAATGGTAGTCCTGTTACTAATTGCGACAAGAACAACTTCACCGGCCTTTTCTTTAATACCTTTTAATATCAATTCAGCCTGATGAGTAGCCGAGGTTCTTTCGATGCGGGTAACTTTTCCCTCTTTTTTACTTCCTGATAAATTTTGCTTTGTTTCCATATTCTTTTTATTTAAATCATGCAGAACAGACTTCCGCAATTTGTTAATACGCTAAACAAGTAAGTTGATTTTGATGTCGATTTTTACTATGGAAAGACCCGCAGAATAACGGCGGAGCAAAGCATCGCGAAGAAAAGATACAAGTCAAACCTGATTGTTTAAAAGACGAAGATAATAAAATTAATTGAAATTCAGACTATTATATTTTATTTATTTTTAATACCCTCTTTATATATCTTATTTACCCGGATCAAATAAGATGAGGAATATATCCTACCAGAATAAGAAAGGTTACCAACAGTAATCCGGAAAATACAGGTTCTAAACGTGGAGATTTGCAATCCAAAGACAACAAAATTAAATAAAAAGCCTTGACAATCTATTGATCATCAAGGCTTTTGGCGGTATGGACGGGACTCGAACCCGCGACCCCCTGCGTGACAGGCAGGTATTCTAACCAGCTGAACTACCACACCATTTTATTTTTGCGATTACTTCGCTGTGCATTTCCTCCGAATTGCGATGCAAAGATAGAGGAGAATATTTGAATTTGCAAGGGTTTTAATAAAATATTTTTTATCCTTTTTCCCTTCCTACTACTTAATTACTCAGATAGAGAGATTTAAACCTAAAAGAAAAATCTACACTCTTCACTTTTCTCTTTCATCCGGGATTTGGTCAAAGCTCATAGGAAGCAATGACCGGCTATTCTCAAACAAATAGATCTTCTCCGGCGTACAAAGATAGACTTTCACCGGATGACCGTAACGGGTTTCTGTTTCGAGCATCACCTGACGACAGGCTCCACAAGGGGAAATATATTTTGCCTGTACCCCATCCGTATAAGCCGTAACAGCAATCGCCTCCACCGGAACCGTAGGATATTGAGCTCCCGCATAAAACAACACCACCCGTTCCGCACACAATCCGGAAGGGTACGCCACATTTTCCTGATTATTTCCTGTCACAATCCGTCCATCCTGTAAACGAACCGCCGCCCCCACCTGAAAATCAGAATAAGGAGCATACGCTTTACGGGCTGCAGCCTGCGCAGCCAGCACCAACGTCTTATCTACGGCCGGTAACTTATCCGGCAGTAATACCTGTACTTTTGTTTCAATAATCATCTGCTCTATATATTACTATTATCTATAAACAAATGTAGGCTTTATTCGTTAAATCTATGGAATCCGGGGCAGTATAATTCTTAACCAGTCAATCCTGTTTTCTTTTCCCTGCGTGTCTCTTCCCGGAGGTATGCATTAACTCGCCGTAAGGCCTGGGGGGTAGAGCGAGCTGATACATGCCTGGAAAAAGAAGAACACTTACCTGAGCAAAGAATATCCCAGGAGACTAAAAACGGCCTGCTCTATAACAGGTTTCCATTGCTATCAGGCAAAAAAAATGCTCCGGAGGGAAACTCCCGTCCGAAGCATTTTTTTATACTTATTCAGACCTGATTAAGCTTCTGCTACTCCTTCTTTTACAGAAACAAATGATCTGTTTTCTTTTCCTCTGTGGAAAGTAACTACGCCATCAACCAAAGCATACAAAGTATGATCTTTACCGATGCCTACATTTTGTCCCGGGTGGTGAGTGGTTCCTCTCTGGCGAACAATGATGTTACCAGCTTTTGCTACTTCACCTCCGAATAGTTTCACTCCTAAGCGTTTGCTATGTGATTCACGGCCGTTCTTTGAACTACCTACACCTTTCTTATGTGCCATTTTCTTACTACTCTTTTAAATGTTAAGCAACAATTTCTTTAATACTTACTTCTGTGAACTGTTGACGGTGACCGTTCAGTTTACGGTATCCTTTTCTTCTCTTTTTGTGGAAGATCAACACTTTGTCACCTTTTACCAGTGGAGAAAGTACTTCGCATACTACTTTTGCACCTTCTACAAGTGGAGCACCCACTTTCACATCACCGTTATTGTCTACCAATAACACTTTGTCAAATTCCACTACCGCTCCGCTTTCCGCGTTCTGGATGTGGTGTACGAACAATCTCTTTCCTTGTTCTGCTTTGAACTGTTGTCCGTTAATTTCTACGATTACGTACATCTGTCTTAATTCATTAAACAGGGTTATTTCCGGGGGTGGACGCCTGCCGGCTGTCACTTCTTTACCCTTAAGGAATTTCAGACCGCAAAATTACTGTTTATTAAATTAATATGCAATACTCTAATACTTTTTTCCTTTTGAAAAAAAGATAAATATTTATTTTTCACTCGATACTTTCCATTTTATAAAAACCCTCCCGAAGACCAGAAGAAATTCCTTTTAAACCAATTAACTTCCGGATTATTGCATTATATTTGTAGTTATACGATAGGTAAATAAAAACAGAAATGAATTATTACGAAATAACATTCCTTTACTCTTCTCCGATTGATCATGAGATCATCAATGATATTCTGGCAGGTGAACTGGCTGAGATTGGTTTTGAAAGTTTTTCTCCGCAGGACACCGGACTGATCGCTTATATAGCTGAGAAAGTATATGATAAAAAGGTGCTGGAAGAGCAATTAAAGCAGTTCCCGCTGGAAGGAGTGGGATTTACCTTTAATGAAAACCTTATAGAAGGGAAAGACTGGAATGAGGAGTGGGAAAAAAATTATTTCAAACCGATTACCATCGGAAACGAATGTATTATTCATGCCTCTTTCCACCGGACAGAAGATACATATACGTATGATATTGTCATTGATCCCAAAATGGCATTTGGTACCGGTAACCATGAAACGACCCGGTTGATGATCCAGGAGATTTTGCAGGAAGAAATGAAGGGGAAATCCATACTGGATATGGGGTGTGGCACAGCGGTACTGGCTATCCTGGCGGCAAAGATAGGAGCTGATAAAATCGTAGCCATTGATATTGATGAATGGGCGTATGAAAATGCAAAGGAAAATATCCGTCTGAACAATACAGATAATATAGAGGTTCTGTTAGGTGGTGTTGACTCCATCCCGGCAGGGAGTCACTTCGATCTCATCCTGGCGAATATCAACCGGAACATCCTGTTGAATGATATTCAAACGTACGCCGGTGTATTGAAAAAAGGCGGCTTGCTGTTGATGAGTGGCTTCTACACCGGAGACATTCCGGCCATTGAAAAAGAGTGCAATCAATACGGGCTTCATCTGGTCAGTCATACGGAAAAGAACAACTGGGCAGCCGTAAAATTTAAATTGTAAATTTTTAACTCTTAAAAACACCCCGGTATAAACTATACCGGCAAATGAATCGTTATATATAATAGGAACAATTAAAATTTAATGGTTATGAAAAATGTAGATTCCAAATTGCTACTTGGATTAGTAGTAGGCGCTGCGGTTGGAGCAGCAGTAGGTTACCTGGCAGCAACCGATAAAAGAGAACAATTACTGGATGAATTAAACAACATGTACGGCAAAGTAAAAGACGGAGTTAACTCTGCGATAGCCAAGTATAAAGAATCAATCCCTGACCTGGTACAAACAGCCGAAAACAAAACAACGGAAGTAGTTAATAAGGCGAAAGATTCAGTAGCCGAATAAGCGCAGGTACATGGAAAAAGACTCAGGAGTATTTTTCCGTGACCTTAAAGATAAAGTCACGGAATATGCGGAACTGAAAGTTGAGTATTATAAATTAAGTTCATACGAGGTACTGGGCAAAGCAACCGGTAAACTCTCGTATGGCTTAATTTTAATTCTCACAGGAATCGGTGCGCTGTTTTTCTTCCTGCTTTCAGTAGGATTCTTTCTGGGAGATCTGCTGGGTTCCTATGGCCTTGGTTTCCTATGTGTAACGATATTATTTGTACTGGTTCTCGGACTGGTGGTACTCAGTAAAAATGCGATTAGAAATTTTGTTATAAACAGATGCCTCACAGGCATTTCTAAGTTGGAAAAAGAGATAGAAGATGGAAACAACGCAGATGACATACCCGGAAGCGAAAACACCGCTGGAGAAATTGTGCTTACGGAAACGGGAGATCAAACAGCAGACTAAGCTATACGAGAAAAGTATCGCGGCCGACGTTGACTTCCTGCAGGATCATGCGGGCAGTTTCCTTTTGTCGGGTGCCACTTCAATGTTTTTCCCGGGCTCACATAAAGGAGGAAAACATAAAACAGCAAAGGAGGAACACGGTTCATTTAACTTCATGGCGATGGCCAAAAGCCTGATACTTCCGGCGGCACTTTCACTGGCACAGCCACTGCTCCTTTCCTGGGGGTTAGGAAAGGCACCTACATGGATACTCAATTTCATTATCAAGAGATTAAAGAAGAAATAACCCGGAACATTAATTTATGTTATAGGGCATATTTTTT
>JAJQES010000311.1 GCA_021201565.1 Tannerellaceae bacterium | reverse complement strand
TCAAACAGGCGAAGCAACTGGATTTCATATTTATTATTCCGGACCCCGGCAATGGATTTGCTGAATTTTTTCCAGTGTTTATTCCTGAATTTTTCGTACCGGGGTATGGGATACAGGCGGACAAAACGGAAGACCAGATTTTCTGTTTTATAGCCTTGTTTTTCCTGCCGGATGATTCGTTTCATGGAACGGATCTCATTTTCCATTAACTCATAATCTCCGGATTCGGCTTTTATGAGTAATTGTAGTAAGCGGGCTACTTTAAAAACCGGAAATACGTGGTATATTTTTCCTTCCAGGAATATCCTCTTCATGGCCCGGGTGGCCGCTGTAAATTCCAGGTTATAGGTATGTATCACGGCTGTCAGAAGCCATAGGCGTAAACGATTTTCCGGAACTAATAGATTCTCTTTTTTGAAAAGGGTTTCCCGCTGGTCTTCTAATAGGATTCCGGCTTTGTCAAAACGCCCGTTATAAATAAAATATTCCGCTTCATAAAAAAAGAGGGTCCATTTGACTTTCAGGGTAAAATCCACCGGGTAGTTTCCGTTTTCCAGCTGTCTCAGTTTATCGATGAAATATAGCATTTCATTGTAGAGCCCTACTACCAGGAGGCTGTTGAGGATGCCTTCAATCGTAGTAAAATAATAGATCGGTGGTTTTTGTTTCAGGTGATCGTATGCTTCAAACAGGTCCATTAATTCCGCATAGAAACGGATGGCTGATTTATAACTACCGGTATGAAGGTAATAAGACGCCTGGAACAGTAAATGGAGTTTGGTAGACTCAAATCCTTTGTGGGAATTGTTGGCTACTAAGTTGAGTTCGCTTAATACCAGATCATTCATGATTTCTTTTTGTTCTTTTGTGCGAACTTCCCCTAACGTATTTAACCGGTATTGGAGCGTGGTAAAAAGAGAAATATGCATGTTAGTGGCCCGGGTTATTTTCATGGATTCGTTTAATTTCGTTTGTTTGCTGACTAATTGTTTTTCCGTCAGTTCCATATAGCCGCTCTCACTGATATATTTTAATTCAGTCCGCCTGATCAGTAGCAACAAAATATCCTGTTCATAGAGTTCGGCCAACCCTTTGGCCCGGTTTAGCTCTACGAGTGCCTGGGAAACAATTTTCCGTTCGTAAAGAATCTCTGCATAGGACAGGAAACGAAATATTTCCTGCTGGATTTTTTCCTGTGTGTTGACTAAGGTAAGACTATTCAGCAGTTGTTTATATAAATATTGCAGGCTGTTTTCAAAGCCTTTTTTTCCGTATGTTTCACAGAACGCTTCATACACTTCCTGGGGCGCCCGTTCATTTTCCAGTTGATCATAGAGGAAAACATATTCTTTTTTTCCTTCCTGGATAGCAGAATAGAGTTTAAAGTATCTTTTTTCCGCTTTTGACATGCTGTTTATGATTTGTGAAAGGAGTTCAATACGTTTCATTTGGGATAGAGTAAGTGGTTGATATTTTAGAAGATAAGAGTTACTGTGGGATAAAAGTAAGAATTTGGGTTTACTAAAACAAGGCTTATTTTGGTTATTTTACTATTTCAAAGCTGTTTATTTTTGCTTTTGTTATGAGGAGTGACAGGTTCACGAATCCGGCGTGTATAATTTTACCTTAAATAAAATAGTATGGAAAAAAAGAATGAACTCATTTCACCTAAAAGATTACTTGTGATCGGAAGTAGTAATACGGATATGGTGATCAAGACACAACATCTTCCCAAGCCTGGAGAGACGGTACTGGGAGGGACCTTCTTCATGAACCCCGGAGGAAAAGGAGCCAACCAGGCGGTAGCCGCGGCACGTCTTGGGATACCGGTCTCTTTTATCTGTAAAACGGGAAATGATATTTTTGGGCACCAGTCCCAGCAACTGTTTGAGGAAGAAGAAATAGACACATCTTACATTTTTTCCGATTTGAAAAATCCTTCGGGGATTGCCCTGATCACAGTGGATGCCCAGGCAGAGAACTGTATCGTGGTGGCTTCCGGTGCAAATGCCAATCTGTTACCTTCGGATGTCCGGAAGGCTGAAGAAATTATGGATGAGTGTGATATTATTCTGATGCAATTGGAAATTCCGTTGGATACGGTAGCGTATGTTGCCCGGCTGGGAGCACAGAAAATGAAAAAAGTGATTCTGAATCCTGCTCCTGCCCAACCGTTATCAAATGAATTATTAGCCTGTTTGTATCTGGTTACACCCAACCAGACAGAGGCGGAGATGTTATCGGGAGTCCGGATTACAGATCCGGAAAGTGCCGGGTATGCCGCGGCCCGGATCCATGCGTCAGGGGTAAAGAATGTAGTCATCACCTTAGGGTCGAAGGGGGCTTTGGTATATGAAAACGAACAGCCTGTTTTCATAGAAGCATATCCTGTAAAAGCGGTAGATACGACGGCTGCCGGTGATGTCTTTAACGGTGCCTTGTGTGCCGCCTTGCTTGAAGGACAAGGTTTAACGGAAGCGGTTCGTTTTGCGTGTAAAGCTGCTTCTATCTCTGTTACCCGGCAGGGGGCCCAGGAATCCGCTCCTTACCGGAATGAAATTAATTTATCTATTGTATAACTCTAATTATGGATATTATGAAAAAAACATTCTTTTTAAGTCTGCTGCTTTGTTGGGTAGCGTCCTGTTCAACCCCTCCTACACAGGCTGGTAGGACACCGGACAGAGTTGCTTTGATCTTAGATACTGATCTGGGACCGGATTACGATGATGTAGGAGCCATGGCTGTGTTGCATGCCCTGGCTGACAGTGGATATGTGGATATTCTTGCTGTATTGGCCTGTAACCAGCATCCGATGGTTATTCCCTGTATTGATGTGTTAAATACCTGGTTTGGCCGGCCGGCGATTCCTTTAGGTGCTCCCAAAAGTACCGGTGCTCCGGATCTGACTTCCCGGCATACAGTGAAATGGACGGAATACCTGCCTGCCCATTATCCGCACCGGGTCAAAGCAACAGCGGAGGCTCCGGATGCGGTGGAGGTGTACCGGAAAGTACTGAGTGAGGCGGCTGATTCCAGTGTGGTAATCTGCTCTATCGGTTTTTTTACCAATCTGGCCGGATTGTTGGCTTCGGAGGGAGACCGGTATAGTCCGCTGAATGGAAAAGAACTGGTTGCCCGGAAAGTGAAACGATTGGTTTCTATGGCCGGACGTTTTCCTGCGGGAAGGGAATATAATGTCTATATAGATGCCCCGGCTGCTATCCGGACCATTCATAACTGGCCGACGGAAATTCTGTTCAGTGGGTTTGAGATCGGAAAAGAGATCCTGACCGGACTATCTGTGAGTAAAATGGAAGGGGAGAACAATCCGGTGAAAGATACCTTTCGTTTATGTCTGGCAGAGGGTGATTTCGACGGCCGTATGAGTTGGGACCAAACGGCTGTATTGGTTGCCGTAAAAGGCTATGACCCTTATTATACGGTTGAAAGGGGGGTGTGCCGGATTGCAGAAGATGGGAGTAATACCTGGGAACCTGACCCCGAAGGCGGGCATCTGCGTCTGATTGAAAAAATGGATAAGAACCGGGTGACGGAACTGATTGAAAAGTATATGAGACATCAACCCTTAAAATAATCTGTTATGTTTATCGTCCATCATTATTCACTGGCTATCTTTTTGTGTGTGGTCACTATGCTTTGCTGGGGATCCTGGGGAAATACCCAGAAGCTGGTTTCCCGCAACTGGAGATATGAATATTTCTATTGGGATTACGTGATCGGAGTGCTCCTTTTTTCTCTTTTATCGGCCTGTACCTTAGGGAGTACCGGTACCGGAGGAAGAAGTTTTATTCCTGATTTAATGCAGGCCGGATGGCTTTATTTAGGAAGTGCTTTCCTGGGAGGTATTGTTTTTAATGCTGCCAATATCCTGCTGTCATCGGCTATTGCCATTTGTGGTTTGTCCGTTGCTTTTCCCGTGGGTATAGGCCTGGCGTTGGTGCTGGGGGTGCTGATCAATTATTTCGGAGCGGCAAAAGGGGATCCGCTTTTTATTGGTCTGGGCGTATTACTGATAACTATTGCTATTCTGTTGAATGGACTGGCTTACCGGAAAGCCGTAGCTAATACACAAAAGGTGCCGGCCAAAGGAATTGGGCTTTCTTTGTCAGCCGGTCTGATTATGGCTTTTTTCTACCGGTTTGTGGTCTATTCCATGGATATTGAAAATTTTGCCGCTCCGGCCGCAGGTAAATTAACCCCTTATACCGCTGTTTTTGTTTTCAGCCTGGGAGTTGTAGCCAGTAATTTTATATTTAATACGCTGGCTATGAAACATCCTGTTGAAGGGGCTCCTCTGCCTGTAAGCGGCTATTTTAAGGGAGATACGAAAACCCATCTGGTGGGAATATTAGGAGGAATGATCTGGTGTCTGGGCCAGTCATTCAGTATGATCGCATCGGAGAAAGCCGGTGCGGCGATCTCCTATGGATTAGGGCAGGGAGCTACCTTGATTTCTGCGTTATGGGGAATTTTTATCTGGAAAGAGTTCCGGGATGCCCCTAAAATCTCTGCTTACCTGAATGCCGGGATGTTTATCCTGTTTGTTACCGGTTTGGGCTTCCTGATCTATGCCGGAGCCTGAATGTGTTGAATCTATTTATTCATCTACTATAACCCAATAAAATGAAAAACATATCTTT
>JAJQES010000493.1 GCA_021201565.1 Tannerellaceae bacterium | reverse complement strand
CTTACATTTGATGAGGCTGTTTATGAATACATTGTGGATAAGGCCCTTGAATTTAAACTGGGGGCCCGTGGATTACGTTCCATAGTAGAAGCAGTGATGATGGATGCAATGTATACGATGCCTTCGCAAAATAAAGATGAATTACACGTAACCCTGGAATATGCGAAGGAAAAATTTGAAAAATCGGATGTGAACCGATTACAGATGGCCTGACATATAAAGCGGTATAATTAGATTATATATGGCGAATAAGGATAACTTGACCGAAAAACTTAAAACACATTTTGGATTTGGTACTTTTAAAGGAAACCAAAAAGCCATTATTGAAAATGTGCTGGCAGGAAATGATACCTTTGTCTTAATGCCTACCGGTGGAGGAAAATCATTGTGTTACCAGTTGCCCTCCCTGATGATGGAAGGAACTGCGATTGTGATTTCTCCCCTGATTGCGTTGATGAAGAACCAGGTGGATGCAATGCGGAATTTCAGTGAAGAAGATGGGGTTGCCCATTTCATCAATTCATCCCTGAATAAAGCAGCTATAGACCAGGTAAAGGAGGATATCATGGCTGGCCGTACTAAACTTTTGTACGTGGCACCCGAATCTTTGACCAAAGAAGAAAATGTAGACTTCCTGCGACAGGTAAATATCTCTTTTTATGCAGTTGATGAAGCGCACTGTATCTCAGAATGGGGACATGATTTCCGGCCTGAATACCGCCGGATCCGTCCCATTATTAATGGGATTGGAAAGCGCCCCCTGATTGCTCTTACTGCTACGGCAACCCCAAAGGTACAGCATGATATACAAAAGAATCTGGGAATGATTGACGCGACTGTTTATAAGTCGTCTTTCAACCGTTCTAATCTGTATTATGAAATCCGGCAGAAAGGAAATAATATTGACCGTGAAATCATAAAATATATCAAATCCAATGAGGGGAAATCCGGAATTGTATATTGCCTTAGCCGGAAGAAGGTTGAGGAATTCGCCGATATATTGAAAGCCAATGGAATCAAAGCCTTATCTTACCATGCAGGTATGGACTCCCAGCAACGTTCCTCCAATCAGGATGCCTTCCTGATGGAACAGGCAGATGTAATTGTCGCTACAATTGCGTTTGGTATGGGTATTGATAAACCGGATGTACGGTACGTGATCCATTATGATATTCCTAAAAGCCTGGAAGGTTATTACCAGGAAACCGGACGGGCGGGACGTGATGGAGGTGTTGGTGAATGTATCGCTTTTTACGCCTATAAAGATCTGCAGAAACTGGAGAAGTTTATGCAGGGAAAACCTGTTGCCGAACAGGAAATTGGAAAACAGTTACTCTTGGAAACGGCAGCGTATGCTGAAACTGCTGTGTGCCGCCGCAAAGTACTGTTACATTATTTCGGCGAAGAATATACAGAGGATGGATGTGGAAATTGTGATAATTGTTTGAACCCTAAGAAACAAGTGGAAGCAAAAGAAATGTTGAGTGCTGTACTCGAAGTGGTGAGTACACTAAAAGAAAAATTTAAAACGGAATATATTGTAAATATTTTAGTTGGTAACGAGACGTCTGAAATCCAGTCTTATAAGCATAATGATCTGGAGGTATTTGCCTCCGGACAGGATGAAGATGAAAAGACGTGGAATGCGGTGATCCGCCAGGCGTTGATTGCCGGTTACCTGATAAAGGATATTGAAAACTATGGTTTATTAAGGATATCCGATAAGGGAAAAGAGTTTATAGATAAGCCGGTTTCATTTAAGATCACGAAAGATAATGAATTTGAGGATGAAGAAGAGGATGTTCCTGTACGGGGTAGTTCTACCAGTGCTGTGGACCCGGTGCTTTATTCTATGATGAAAGATCTCCGGAAGAAATTATCTAAAAAACTGGAAGTACCTCCTTTTGTGATTTTCCAGGATCCTTCCTTAGAAGCTATGGCAACTACCTATCCGGTTACTTTGGATGAATTGCAGAATATTCCGGGCGTCGGAGCCGGAAAAGCAAAACGGTACGGACAGGAGTTTGTGGATTTGATACGCCGGCATGTAGAAGAAAATGAAATTGATCGTCCGGAAGATTTACGGGTACGTACAGTGGCCAATAAATCCAAACTGAAAGTCTGGATCGTTCAGAGCATTGACCGGAAAGTGGCGCTGGATGATATCGCCCTGACAAAGGGACTTGAATTTAATGAGTTGCTGGATGAAGTAGAAGCTATTGTTTATTCCGGTACACGCATTAATATTGATTATTTCCTGAATGATGTGATGGACGAAGATCACATTGAAGATATCTATGAATATTTCAAGGATTCGGAAACGGATAATCTGGAAGATGCTATAGAAGAATTGGGTAGTGATTATACGGAAGAAGAGATTCGTTTGGTCCGGATTAAATTTTTATCCGAGATGGCGAATTGATTTGATTTGTCTATTCTTATTAAAAATAGCAAAATCTCAATTAGATATCGATGAAAAGTTGCTTCATTTTTATAGCATTTGTATCTTTGCTGTGTTCCTGTACACGTTCACTGTCTGTGAGTGATACAGATATACTGGTAAAAGTGAAGGAACAAACCTTGTCACGAAGCGAAGTTGAAAGCCGTATCCCTAAAGGTCTCACTTCCGCGGATAGTCTATTATTAGCAGAGAGTTATGTGAGAAAATGGGTGAAAGACGCTTTAATGTATGAAGTGGCTTCCCGTAATTTGAACGATGAAAAGGCGGAAATTGATAAATTAGTAGAAGATTACCGGCATTCACTCGTTAAATACCGTTATCAGGAGCGCCTGGTAAAGGAAAAACTCTCTGTAATAGCCCGCGAAAATGAAAAAAGGGAGTATTATGAAGAGAACCGGAAAAAGTTCTTGTTGGATAAAAGCCTGATAAAGGGGCTTTTCCTGAAAGTACCGGTAGATGCACCGGGGATTTCAGATGTGAAAAGCTGGTATAAATCCAATACGGAAGCTTCATTAGAGAAAATAGAAAAGTATAGTATACAAAATGCTGTCATATATGAGTACTTTTATGATCGTTGGGTGGAGTTTTATGATGTAATGGATAATATACCTCTGCCGGTTGCGAATACAAATCAGTTTCTGCGGACAAATAAATTTGTAGAGGTAGCAGATAGTAGCTACTATTATTTGTTAAATATTCAGGACTATCTGCTTGCAGGAAGTGAGGCTCCTTTTGAGTATGCGGAAACACAAATTGTGGAGCAATTGACAAATCAGAAAAAAATTGAGTTTCTGAGAACTTTTGAAGAAGAGTTATATAAAGATGCAATAAGACGCGGCGACGTTATTTTTAATTCTGAACCGTGATATTTAAATAATTAAGGATAAACATAATGAAAAAGATTTTTGCTGTATTGTTCCTCGCTTGTTATTCATTTTTGATGATGGCTCAGGAGAATGTCATTGATGAAATTGTGTGGGTAGTAGGAGATGACGCCATTTTACGTTCGGATGTGGAAACGCAGCGTCTTTATTATCTGAATGAAGGGGCCCGTATCAGTGGAGATCCATACTGTATTATACCTGAACAAATGGCTATTCAGAAATTATATCTCAACCAGGCTAAAATAGATAGTGTCGAAGCAAGCGAGACTCAGGTAATACAGCAAGCTGAAGCCTGGATGAATTATGTAACTCAACAGATTGGTTCAAGAGAAAAAGTAGAAGAGTATTTTAATAAAAAATATTCCCAGATCCGTGAAGAAAGGAAGGATATGATCCGTGAAGAACAGGTGGTTCAACAAATGAGGCGCGAGCTGGTCGGAGATATCAAACTGACTCCTTCGGATGTAAGACGATTTTACAATCAGATCCCCAAGGACAGTTTACCAATGATCCCTACTACTGTAGAAGTACAGATCATTACATTTGAGCCTAAAATCTCCCTGGAAGAAATTGATGCGGTGAAAGCCCGTTTACGTGACTATACGGAACAGGTGCATTCCGGAGAAAGAGAGTTTTCTACGATTGCCCGCCTCTTTTCAGAAGATGAAGGTTCGGCTGTGCGCGGAGGAGAATTGGGATTTATGGGAAAGGGTCTGTTAGAACCGGAATTTGCCAATGTGGCGTTTAACCTGAGTGATCCTAAACGTGTCTCCCGTATTGTTGAAACAGTGTATGGATATCATATCATACAATTAATAGAGAAAAGAGGGGATCGTATTAATGTCCGTCATGTCCTGTTGCGGCCCAGAGCATCAGATAAAGAGTTAGAAGAGGCGACTATTAAAATGGACTCTTTATATGTTGATTTGCAGGCTAATAAATTTACATTTGAGGAGGCTGCAACTTTTATCTCTTATGATAAAGAAACCCGTAATAACAAAGGGTTAATGGTCAACAAAAAGGAAGACAGTGAGAATTATGGTACTCCCCGCTTTGAAATGCAGGAATTGCCTCAGGAGATAGGGAAAGTCGTATATAATATGGAAGTGGGAGAGATTTCCAAACCATTTACGATGATAGATGATAAGCTCAAAGAGGTGGTTGCAATTGTTAAACTAAAGAACCGCACAGAGAGCCACCGGGCCAATATGACGGATGACTATCAGGCGCTGAAAGCATTTGTGGAAAACCGTAAGAGAGAAGAATTGTTGAAAGAGTGGATTCTTAAAAAACAAAAAACGACATACATCCGAATCAGTGAGGGTTGGAGAGATTGTG
>JAJQES010000209.1 GCA_021201565.1 Tannerellaceae bacterium | reverse complement strand
TTTTATTACTTTGTGGAATAATTTATTTTTAACTTAATCCAAAATATGAAAATAGAATTACTACACGCCAATTTTATTGGTGCATTGTATGAGAAGGTTCCGCAGAAATCTAAACTAACCAATTTACTGGCGGATGTTTTGTGTATAGAGAAGGAGGCGGTTTACAGGCGCCTGAGGGGGGATGTGTTTTTTTCCTTTGCGGAAGTCGCTGTTATTGCTGAACGGATGGCTATTTCATTAGATGGAATTATGGGTATTCAGTCTGAGAAAACAAAAAGTTTTTTTTTAAAGCTATCGGATTTTGAAACTCCTAATGGAGTAGATTTGGTGATGTGGGAAAATTATAATAAGAGTTTGTCTATTTTTAATAACCATCCACCCTTTTTAGTTTTTGAAACATGGACCACTTTACCTTTCCCTATTTGTTATAACTTTCCTCAGTTAACACGGTTTTATATATATGAATGGGCGTTTCACGTACATAATCATATACCTGTTAAAAAGTATGAGGAGTTTGTCGTGGATGAAAATCTTTTGAGAATCGGGAGGCAGACTCACCTGGAAAGGGTTAGGGCTACAGATACACATTTTATATTTTCCGGTGATTTTATTCAGGATTTTGTAAAGGATATTATATATTTTAAAAATGCTTACTTTCTGGATGCCGGAAATGTAGTATCAATACAAAAGGAATTAGAGGAGTTTGTTGATTATCTGGAATTGATTACGGAAAAAGGTGTTTATCCGGAAACAGGGCAAAGTGTTTCTCTTTATATTTCTGAGGTGAATATAAAAACTGATTTTACTTTATATGAAGCAAATCATAATTATATCAGTATGATTCGGGCTCTGGTGATGAGTTCTGCCGCTTCTACGGATGAGTCTTCTTTTCAGTATATGAAGAATTGGTTTGATTCCATTAAGCGGTTATCCACTTGTATTTCTAACAGTGGTCAAAGAGAGAGAGTCCAGTTTTTTAGAAAACAACGGGAAATTATTTCTTCTCTGGGAACTGAACAGGAGGCTTTATAAATGCCCCCCCGTTTGTTCCTGTAACCCTCTTAAAACCATTTATTCCGTTTCATAAACCTCCAGGTCAGAAATACGGTTAAACCCATGATCAACCAGGCAAATATATAACCGTATTTCCATTTCACTTCCGGCATAAATTCAAAATTCATTCCCCATAAACCGGCCAGGAAAGAGAGAGGAATAAATATCGTAGCTACTATCGTGAGCCGTTTCATAATCGTATTCGTTTTTAGATCATTGTTGGATACGTACAGATCGCGGAGGCTTGTCAGCAAATCACGGCAATTTTGTGAGGTAAGAAGGATATAATCCAGTTGATTATACAATTCCATATATACAGGCATCAGATTCTCTGCTTCCCGGATAAACTTTATTTTTACCAGTTTATTGAATTCGTCTTTCAAGGGTACGGCTGTTTTCTGTAAATATAAATTGGCATAACTGCAATGTTGTATCTTTTTTCCTATTGTATTGTCATTAATAGAGCTTTCCAGTAACATACGGTCTATATTTGCTAACATCTCTTCTACCCTGACGGCTGTACCGATCATGACCGACAAAATAGAATTCAGAATAAACGCCAGTAAAAGCCCTTTATGCCGTTGGCGTATCTGCATCACATTGAGACGTAACGATTTTATCACATGGTCAAAGGAAATATCCCCACGTTCCCGGAACGTGAGGATGGTATTCCCTTTCAGTAAAATACAGATGTGTTCTGAGGCGATGATATTATTCCGTTCAAAGTAGGAGGGACGGATCACAATAATCAGCCGTTTACCATAATCGTCAATCTTGGCTGCATGACAGGGAGTGAGGACTGATTTAGCATCTACCTCGTAAAATCCCAGTTCTTTTAATAGCTGATTGATAAAATAGGTATTGGTTAATCCTACAATATCAAACCAGTTTGTACGATCCGGTTTGATGTAATCTATATACGAATTCTCTTCCGTCGAAAGTTTAGTAAAGGATAGATCATTCGTATTATATTGCATTAAAACAACTGAAGTATCAATGCTTGATTTTCCATCATACTGGTACTCATCAGAAAATAAATGATTAATAATATGATTAACCGGAGTATGTAAATTGTTTTCAATATCCATCTTATTCCTGGCTATGGATTTTCCAATCAATTTCCGCTTAATAGACATCGAAGGAGGCCGGCGGGGCCTGGTCAATCAATTCCATGAATTGATCCAGCTTCGGTGTAATGATGATCTGGGTTCTGCGGTTACGTGCTTTCCCTTCTGCCGTACTGTTGGTCGCGATTGGATTGTATTCTCCACGTCCGGCGGCTGTCAGGCGGCTGGGGTCCACTCCATATTTGGTCTGTAAGGCCTGTACCACCGAAGAACCACGTAATACACTTAAATCCCAGTTGTTACGGATATTGGTTTTAGAGATCGGATCGGTGTCGGTATTTCCTTCTACTAATACATCATAGTCCCTGTAATCTAAAATAATCCTGGCTATTTTGCTGAGGATCTCTTCGCCCTGGGTGGTGATCTCATAGCTACCGGAGCGATAGAGCATCCTGTCATCCAGCGAAATGTACACGACTCCTTTCAATACCTGGATATCTATATCCTGGGTTTCTGACGGAGTAAGTGAACGGGTGAGATTGGTAACCAATACCATATTCAGGGAGTCCGACCTGTTTTTAGCCTGTACCAGGTGCTGGATAAAACGGTTGGAAGCATTGATCTCATCCACCAGTTTTCCGATATTTACATTTCCCTGGGAGGCCTGAGCCAGACACTGATTCAATGTTTCGCGCAAATCCTCATTGTTTCTTTGCGCTTCCGACAGCCTTGCTTCCAGGCTGGTGGCCCGCGTACGGCTTTCTGTGGATTGGATCTGGCAATCCTGGTAGTCTCTTCTCAGATCTGTATATTGAGATTGTAAGTCTCTGAATTTACCCTTCGTTACACAACCGGTAAACAGGATACTTATCAGTAATAATGACCAAAAAGAATGTTTCATAACTTGCAAATTATTATATATTACTGTTGAAAACAGCAGGTTACACTAATTGTTTGATCAAATGGTGACTATTAATGTAATTTAAATTCCTTTCAGGCACGGAACCGGCATTCCGCCCCGGCAGGGTTCTTTATAATAACGCTGTCCGTAATTTTCTACTTTTTATCTTTTCTTTTGAAAAGAAATACTGTATCTGGTTTTATACACAGGGTAAGCAAAGATAAAACGAACGTTATTTACTTCTTCAGGTAATGGATTAAATGGTCTGTTATTAAATCATCATATTTTTTCTTTTGGATAAATACCTGATGGAACATCTCATTGCGTTTACCCTGTTGCAATTTAAAAGGATAGGATCGGTATGTGAGATGATTTTTCAGGATAATTTTCAGAAATTCATTCCGGGAAGCACCGTGTTTCTTTATTAATTCGTTACATTCTTTTCTGCGCAATATGTGGCCGGTGGTTAGTTGCCGGAGGATCTCTTTTTCGAGATTCCTGTTACATTTAACTTTCCTGAATTTATCAATTGTATCTTTACCATTGGTCAGTAATAAACCAAAGCCCCGTACGGAACAAAAATTTAATAATCCTTCCATTTTGATCTGTACCCTGTTCTCCAGCATGCCGGATAAATCTTTTACCTCTACAATAACAAACTCTTTTGAATCCAGAAATACGCCGAAATCCGGCGTGTAAATTTGTTTCCTCCGTCCTTTCCAGTAGGATATCTGCACAGGTTGTTCATAATAGAAAATCACTCTTTTTGATGCTTCTAATATCTTAATAAAAGCAAGTTCTAAACCGGATTCATATTGAATATGCCGCTTACACTTTTCGGAATAGAAAGTACCACTTATATAACGTGGGTCTTCTGACACCATACGTTGGGGCTGGAGAAAATCAAAGAAAGGAATATCAAATTGAATCCTCTTATCAAACCATAGTACTTTCTTAAATATATCCTGTTTTTTGCTTGCCATAAGCAGGCTGTTTTTTTATTTGTTGCCTTAAAAGGCAGATCCTTATTATCTTAAAGGCAAATATGAAAAGAAATATTGTTAATTCAACAACTGCGAAATTCAAAAAAGTATAACTGCAATGATAAATTGCGAATAGAGATTTACAGAATAAGATAGTGAGTCGCCCCTCAAAGCAGGTAAACAGGAGGAAAAAAAGCTACAAAACAGGGGATTTTGAAAGATTATTTTCTGGTTGCTCTTTTCAATGGATAGTCTCCGAAGTTTCTTTTTGTCTTTGTTCTCCCCCCTTTACTTACGCCTTTTTTTACTTCATTAGAGACCAAATGGTTGACCTGCTTTCAAAAGGATAGCCCAGTGCCGGAAAAGAGTGACAAACTGTATTTGCTAAACTTCGTGAGAAGCCGGAATTTGGAACCGGACCTGTATATACCCTCATATATTTTATTCTTAGCCCGTTTCCTTCTTTGCCGGGGAGGGTGTTTTCCGGCAGGAAAAGAAAAGGCAAGCACCACACCGGATAAAAGACAGGCACCAGGGTAGGATAAATATAAGCATCGGATAGAGTAAAACACAGGCAAAGGGTCGGCTGCACACAGGCACCACTATGGTATAAATACAGGCACCACTATCCCCCCCTTTTGCCTATATCTATACCATAACGGTGCCTGTATTTGTTCATCGCTC